>DATGKC010000421.1:0-3799 GCA_035294845.1 Planctomycetaceae bacterium
GATCTTTTTCGACAGGTCGCCGTTGGCGACGCTTTTCGTCACGTCGGCGATGTTGCGCACCTGGCCGGTCAGGTTGCCGGCCATGAAATTCACGCTGTCGGTCAGGTCCTTCCAGGTGCCCGCCACGCCGCGCACATCGGCCTGACCGCCCAGCTTGCCTTCGGTTCCCACGTCGCGGGCCATGCGGGTCACTTCCGAGGCGAACGAACCGAGCTGCTCGACCATCGTGTTGATCGTGGCCTTCAGCTCCAGGATTTCTCCCTTTACGTCGACCGTGATCTTTTTCGACAGGTCGCCGGCGGCCACGGCCTTCGTCACGTGGGCGATGTTGCGCACCTGGCTGGTGAGATTGCCGGCCATCAGGTTCACGCTGTCGGTGAGGTCTTTCCACGTGCCGGCGACGCCCTTCACGTCGGCCTGCCCGCCCAATTTGCCTTCCGTCCCCACTTCGCGGGCCACGCGCGTCACCTCCGACGCGAACGAGCGAAGCTGATCGACCATCGTGTTCATGGTGTCTTTCAGCTCCAGGATTTCTCCCTTCACATCAACGGTGATCTTCTTCGACAAGTCGCCCGCGGCGACGGCCTTGGTCACGGCGGCAATATTCCGCACCTGGCCGGTCAAGTTGCCGGCCATGAAGTTCACGCTGTCGGTGAGGTCTTTCCACGTGCCGGCCACCCCCTTCACCTCGGCCTGCCCGCCCAATTTCCCTTCGGTTCCCACCTCGCGGGCCACGCGAGTCACTTCCGACGCAAATGAGCCGAGCTGCTCGACCATCGTGTTGACCGTCTTGGCCGTGCGCAAAAACTCCCCCTTCAGCGGCCGGCCGTCGTGATCGACGGCCATCGTTTGCGACAGATCGCCCTTGGCCACCGCGCCGATGACGCGTGCCGTTTCACTCGTGGGATGCACTAGGTTTGTGATCAGGTTGTTGACGTTCTCGACCGATTCTTTCCACAAGCCGGTGACGTCCCCCACGTTCGCCCGCTGCGCGAGGCGCCCTTCCGTTCCCACAACGTGATTGATCCGCTCCAGCTCGCGGGCCATCTTTTGGCTGATGTCGAGCACGTGGTTGAAGGCGTCGGCAATTTTCCCGTCCAATCCGGAAAGACTTGGCGACAACCGCACGCTGAAATCGCCTCGCCCGAATGCCAACAGCGCTTTGAGCAGCTCGACCTTGTCGAGCTCCTGATGACCGTTGCGCTCTCCGGACATTTCTCCACCCGCCGCTTCCCTCTGCTCCCTGACTCCATGTTCCTTGCCGCCGTGTTCCTTGACAGCCGCCTCCATTCGCCTCGCCGTCGATCGCTGACGTGGTAGCCGCTTGTTTGCTCCGCTGTCTCCGACATGTGCAATGGCCTTCGTGGCGCGGCGAGTCTTCATACTGACAATCCCCTGAGAAAGACGGGACTCGAGAACCTCGGAAATGGAAAAGTGGTGATCGACTGGCGACCAACCTGGTCATTGAGCGACCACCAGCGAGCAAACTTGCACTTTTAGCTCAGACGACGATCTACCGATCGCGTCCTGTCTCTAAGACTCCAAGCTGAAAGGACTTATGCGTCGAGAAACCCTCACGGTTCCGGTGCAACGAATTGAATTTCCAATCATGTCGCGAATCAAATGCCAGCGTTCGACTGTTTGCGAACTTGCTTCCAATGCACTAATGCGCCCAAAGAATATCAAATGCGCCCCCAAAGATATTCACAAAGAACATCACAAAGAACACCAACGCCAGCCGTTCAAAAACGTCCATATTCCTCGAGATCCGTTCAAAGGCACTCAAGTGTGCCCAAAGAACATCAACGCCGCGCACGGGATCTACCATTCGACATTTCCAACGCCGCCTCTTGCAGCACTTCTTGCACGACCGCTTGAATCGCATTCTGGTCGATTTCATCGCCGTTGGCTCCGCCGTTGCTTAAAAGCGCGGTTCGACGTTTTACAACGCCATTGCCATTTCGGTGGGCTTTGTTTTGGTTGGCTCGCGTTCGCTTCCGGCGTTTTCGTCGCCGAGCGAGCGATCGTTCCACTTCTGGCGCAGGCTCAGGTCGTAGCGACCAGAACCACCAACCCGCGGCGCCAAACCCCTGACGGTAGGCGCGCACGCCCAGTCGTCGCCTGGCCCGGTCCAGGGTGGAGCTCGAATGGCCGTTTTGCCGAGCCCATCTTCGTACCGCCGAGGCCGGCAGATCTTCCTCTCGCAACGTCTCCTGGAGCCAATGCACGACCTCTTTCAGAATCGCCGCCTTCTCATCCCGCCCGGCCAAAGTCGCGGACAGCGCGCAGCCGCTCGCGTCCCAGACCACGCCTTCATCGGTGACGTCGAACGCCAGCCAGGGCGGCTCGCGACAGAAATTCATTCGCACTGGCGCCAGAAACCGCCGCGCCGCCTCGCTCGGGTCGACGACGACACTGAACACGCAGCGCACCGCGTTATTCCGACGGTCGCCCCCAAGCTGTTGGCTGGCACTCTGTCGCGAATTCAGACGCGACGTGGCGACCACGGCCACCCCGCAGCGCTCGGCTAATGCATCCAGCTCCACGAGCGTCCGCGCGTAAGATTCCTCATCGCGGGAGAATGCCGGCAGAGGGTCGATGACCACCAGCCGCGTTTCCCGATGGCGGCGAATTGTATACTCCAACTGCCCCAAGTCCGCCGGAAAGCTGAGCGGCCTGACGGTTTGTGCTTTGCCGCGCTCGATGACCGCGGGATCGAACGTGGTGACGCCTGCCAAAACGATCAGCCGCTCAAAATCGGCACCGGCGCGCTTCAGTCGCGGGCAAACCGTGTCGTCTCGGCGGTCTTCGGCATACGCATACACCACCTCGCCGGCCAGCTCCGGCCCGTGAACGAGTCCCGGCCAAGGGCTGCCGCGTGTGACTCGCGCCGCCAAATCGGCCGCCAAAAATGACTTTCCCGATTTGCCCGCTCCGTCGATCAACGTCAAGCGGCCCAAAGGGATGCGCTCGGGCCAAAGCCAGCGAATCGCCTGGTCGTCGAAGCTGGAAAAGTGATCGCAGAAGGCCCTTTCATAGACCTCGCGTTCACCCTGCTGCACGCGAAAGACGCCGTTTTCATCGACGTCGGCGTGTGGAATCGCGCTTATAGGGAACCGGGCGGGTTGAACTTCGACATCGGATTCGAGCGTCAGCATGTTAACTACCCCCTATATCAATTTTGCGCGCCGAAAATCGATTTCGACAATCCCAATATGCGCAGATTCGAACGAGAGACGAAAAATAGTTGCATGTCCTTTCGCCGAAAGACGCTCGGCGTGCTGGAGCTCAGGCTTAAGGCCTGCGCGGTTTGACCCCTTGGTGCTGGCGCGCCGGCTGACATGGTTGAGTGAGCGAGATGGTGCGCAGCGTCAAGTTGCGCAGGCTGAACCCGAATGGCACGTGATTTAGGCGGCGGGTGCCGGGGTCAGAGCGATCGCTGCGAAATGACGCGCGAGCGGCACGCACGACTTCGCACAACTTGTGCCTTGCCGGAGACGCCAGTCGAACGATGGCCCGTGAAGTGCGCGCTCAACCTGCGGATCACTGTCACCGATTCGCGGTTGCATTCATTGAGACGCGCCGACGCCCCCCCTCGATCCCCCCGTGGACGGGGGGAGGGACACGCGGGCTTTCGCCCGTGGCGTAGGTTTCCCAACCTGCGACGTATCTTTTTGCGTCGTCAGGAGGCCACAACACGCATCTCACGAATGAATGGCGCGTGGCATGCTGGTGCTCAACTCGCTCTCAATTGCCTTCAGCGATCGACTTCTTCTCGGCCGCATGTTCCAGGACCTGA
>DATGKC010000422.1:0-4717 GCA_035294845.1 Planctomycetaceae bacterium
CAGGCGAAGACGGCGATGCCGGCCTTGGCAATGGCGGCCGCGGCGTGGTCTTGCGTCGAAAAGATATTGCAGCTCGACCAGCGGACGGTCGCTCCCAGCTCGATCAAGGTTTCGATCAGCACCGCCGTCTGAATCGTCATATGCAGGCAGCCGGCGATGCGCGCCCCCTTGAGCGGCTTCGCCTGGCCGTACTTCTTCCGCAAGGCCATAAGGCCCGGCATCTCATTTTCCGCCAGTTCGATCTCTTTGCGGCCCCACTCGGCCTGACTCATGTCTTTGACTTTATACGGAAGCGCAGAGAGAGAAGCGGCGGAAGGCATGTTCTGAAATTCCTTTTGATTTCAAAAAACGGAAGGCCAATAGACATACGGCGTCGAAAAGAAGTTGCGTCGCACGATAAAGTGTGCACACAGACTTCAAAAATCCGAACCACCGTGGTGGTCCTACAGTAACTGGAGCACGTAAGGGTCGTCAAGACGGCTTGCCACGTAGGCGGCGTGGCTGAAATCGTGCTCGCGACTGTGAACGTTCGGGACGGAAATGACGACTGCACTGGCACTTACTGCGGCTGTCGTGCCGGCGTGACTATCTTCGAGAACCAGCATTTCCGAGGGCGCGATTCCCAGTTTTTGGGCCGCCGTCAGGTAGATTTCCGGGTGCGGCTTGCCATGCGTGACATCCTCGGCCGCGAGCGTCATGTGGAACCGCGCGAGCAGGTCGAAGCGGTTAAGGATTTCCTCGAGATAACGCCGCCCGGACGACGTGGCGACTCCCTTGGCAAGGCCCCTGGTCTCGATGTGCTCCAACAGAGCGTAAAGTCCGGGCATCGGGGCCAGCCGCTCGCCGGCCAGTTCCGCGAACAACACCCGCGTTTCGTCGATCAAATCGGCGACTGTGTCGCGCAGCGCGTGAAACTCGATCATGAGGCCCAGCGCCTCGGGCGCGCGGCGGCCCATCATCTGCGACAGCAATTCGCGCGTCATCTCTTTGCCCCGGCGCGCGAGCACCGTTCGCCCGACTTCGTTGAAGATGTCTTCCGTGTTGAACATCAACCCGTCGAGATCAAAAACGACGGCGCGTATGCGCCCGGGTTTCGAGCCTTCTGCCTTGGAATTTCGACTTTCTTCAGACATTCGAATTTATGATTTCGCGGCGTTCGCGCTCAACTTACCGAGGTCACTGGGGGCTTCTCTCCGCGGTAGCTCAGATCGAGAAGCTCCATCGGATGCGCAACCCACAGGGGGCGGCCGGCCTGCCGCAACAGCGCCTGAATCTGCATCGAACAGCCGACATTTCCAGTGATGACGGCTTGCGGACGGGCCGCGAGAATGTGTTCCAGCTTGCGCCGGCCCAACCGGTCGGACATTTCCGGTTCGGTCAAATTATAGCTTCCCGCGGCGCCGCAGCAAATTTCGGGCTCGGCAATGGGAAGGATTTCCAAACCGGGAATCTGGGCGAGAAGATCGCGCGGCTGCTCGCGAATTCTTTGGGCGTGCGCCAGGTGGCAGGCGTCCTGATAGACGGCCCGCAGTTTGATCTCGCCCGTCGGAGGCACAACTCCCAATTCCGCCAGAAACTCCGAAACATCCTTAATCTTCGCGGCACAGCCTTCCAGAAGCTCGTGCAAGGGCTTGTTCTGAGGATCCAGCTCATGGGCAATATGGCCGTAGTCCTTGAGCATCGATCCGCAGCCGCCGACGTTGACAACGATCGCATCGACGCCGGCCTCGGAAAATACCGCGGCGTTGGTTTGGGCCAATTGCAGCGCGGGCGAATCGGCGCCGCTGTGATAGTGAATCGCCCCGCAGCAGACCTGCGCGCGAGGCACCACGACGTCGCAGCCGTTCTGCTGCAAGACCCGCGCCGTCGCCCAGTGCACGTGCCGAAACGCCGCCTCTGCGACGCAGCCACTGAACAGCGCGACACGCGCGCGACGCGGGCCGATCGCCGGCAGAAATTCCGGCAGGGGGGGGCCTCCGGGAACAAGTCGCGGCAGCAGCCGCTGCATCCGCTGCAGCCTGTTTGGCAAAAGCTTTGTGAGACCGCTTTTTTCCAAGAGCGCGTCGAGGCCGAATTTTTGCATCAGACGGGCCGGAGCCAATGCCCAGCGCATGCGCCGCGGAAACGGAAACACGCCGTAGAGAATGAACCGATGAAACCAATCGCGGTTCTGCGCCTTGCCGGCTGCCGCCTCGGCTCGCCTTTGCGCGGCGCGAAACGGCTCGATCAGCCGCCCGTACTGAACTCCGGAGGGGCAGGCCGTTTCGCAACTGCGGCAATCGAGGCAGAGATCGAGGTGTTCCTGGACTTTTTCGTTCAAATGGAGCCGCCCGTCGACGACCGACCGCATCAGGTAGATGCGCCCGCGCGGGCCGTTATTTTCATCTCCCGTCTCCAGATAGGTGGGGCACGCCGCCGTGCACAGGCCGCAGTGCACGCAATCGAGGAACTTTTCGTAGTCGATATCGCTGCCGACGCGCGCGGCGTGTGCGCGATCGGGAAGGCCATTCGATTTCGTCGGATCGTTTTGAGACATTTCGGACTTTATGAAGATTTTATCAACCGGCGCTCGAACGTCTGATGGGGATTGAGCAAATTCCGCGGATCGAGCTCGTGTTTCAGCTTTCGCATGAGGGGCCACGCGGGTTCCGGATCGCCGAATACGGGAAGAGTCGTCTTCCACGACTCATCGCAGTGAACGACAATGACGTTGCCGCGGCATTTTCGGGCCAGTTCGCGCAACGACGCCAGCACCTCGGCAGCCTGGCGAGGCTCGGTCAATTCGTCGGGAAGATGGCCGATCACAATGCCGCTCCCCGCGTGCGCCTGCACCGCGCATCCGTGGCGCTCGGCTTCATTCATGAATTCGACGGTTCGCGACGGAAGCAAGTTGGCCTTGAACGTCAGCGGATCGTCGGACGGAACCTGGAATTCAGCCAGTGAGAACCAGAGCTTCGTCGCGTCGGGATCAGCCACCGTCAGCGACTCGTGGGGGCCGCAGGGGGCCATTTCGCTTCTCAATTGGTCGATCTGCCACGCGGTTTCCTGGTTGGTTCCTTCGACGCCGACTGCCAGCACAGGGCGATGGCTGGAAAGTTCGAGCCCCGCTTCAGCCGCAATCGCGGCCGCCGCACGAGGATCAAGCACATCCAGGGCGACGGGTCTCGCGGCCGACGTCGTGAGCCGCCCCAGCACGCTTTCAATCTGGTCCGGGCGATCGAACGTCGTCCACAGGATGACCGAAGATTCCGGATTCGGGCGGAGTTTGAGGGTCAGTTGCGTGATGACCGCCAGCGTCCCCAGCGAGCCGATGAGCATTTTGCACAAATCGTAACCGGCGACGTTTTTGACGACGCGGCCTCCTGCCTTGAAGAGCCGTCCCGATGCGTCGACCGCCGAAATTCCGATCACATAGTCGCGCATCGTCCCCAGGCCGAACCGCCGCGAACCGCTCGCGTTCGACGCGGCGACCCCCCCCAGGGTAGCGCGGTGAGCCTGCGGCACATCGATCGGCAGGCGTTGTCGCTCGGATTGAAGCACACGGGCCAACTCGTCGATGCGGATGCCGGCTTCGACCGTCACCGTCATGTCGCGGGCGGGGTAGTCGATGACTTTCGAGAGGCCCGTGGTGCACAACGTCATGCCCGGCTGCTCGATGTGATTGCCGAAAGTGAGGCTGGTCCGGCCGCCGGCGGGATAGACCGGCCTCGCGGGACCGGATGCATTCTCGGCGACCCAGCGGCTCAATTCGGTTTGAGTGGCCGGAAGAAATTCGTCGATGCTGGCGGTCGCGGGCATTATGCGCAATTTTGTGGGAAACGTGCTGTTGCCGGCTCGAACTTGGAAATCGCATTTCGCCTGTCGGTCGATCCGGTCAAAGTGCCGCTTTCCTCCCCGGCGCCGAGCGTTCGATCTGTTCGGTGCCGCAAGCGCCCGCCGTGGGAAGCATCTTTTTCGGGCTGCAAAGCGATGTCGGATTGAAAGCGCGTCGGACGTTTGCCATGACCTCGAGATCGGCCGGCGCGAAGAGCTTATTCATGAAGTTGATCTTTTCGACGCCGATGCCGTGTTCTCCCGTGACGCTCCCCCCCAGCTCGATGCACTTGTTCAAAATCTCATCGCTGGCGGCCAGCACGCGCCGCACCTGGTCGGCGTCGCGTTCGTCGAACAATAGAATCGGGTGGATGTTGCCGTCCCCCGCGTGGAACACGTTGACGATGCGAATGCCGTGACGCAGGCTGGTTTCGGTTATGAATTGCAACACTTCCGGCAGTTTCGTGCGGGGCACGACGCCATCCTGAGTGCAGTAGCTGGGGCTTAAGCGGCCGATGGCGCCGAACGCCTGCTTGCGACACTTCCAGAGCAACAGCCGCTCTTTGGACGAATTCGCCGAGCGCACTTCGCGGGCCCCCGTGGCCTGGCAAATCGCCATGATTTTCCGAGCTTCTTCGTCGACCGCCACTTCGAGTCCATCGACTTCGATCAACAGCACGGCAGCCGCATCAAGCGGAAACCCGAAATGAAACGCCGCTTCCACCGCTTCGATGATCCCATGATCCATGAGCTCCAGCGCGGCCGGCACAATGCCCGCCCCGATGATGTTGCTGATGGTCTGAGTGGCGTCTTGCACCGAGTTGAAGACTCCCAGCATCGTCCGATAGGCGGCCGGATCGCGCGTGAGCCGCACGATCACTTTCGTGCACACGCCGAACGTCCC
>DATGKC010000423.1:0-13141 GCA_035294845.1 Planctomycetaceae bacterium
CGCGCGATGTCGTGCTGGTTGGGGTTCACGATCATGCGGAAATCTGGGATGCCGCCGCTTGGGAGAATTTCTTGACGGCCACGGGGGCTGCGTTTGACGAGATCGCCACAAGCGCCTTCGAAGAATGAGGGTGATTTTTGTCATGGAAGTTTGGTGAACGTGCCTGGAACTGTGTCGATTTTCAAGTCTTCAGAGTCAACGGAAATCAGGAAGTTTGCTGCGAATTGCTCCGGGAGCCATGGCTCGCGATAAGATCGGCACCTTGACAGCTTGAGGGGGCCCCGGAGCAACAATTTGCGCCGCCGTGAACCGGGCTGCGCATAGCTGGCGGCCAGGGATGGCTCGCCGCGGACGGACGGGAGGATCAGGCAGCAGTACCGACCGTAATTATTCGCCTCGAGTGGGTGAGACGGAGCTTGCCCGAGGCGAATAATTCTCCGTTCGCTCGGGATTCGCACCCCTCCGGCGTCCCGTTGGCGCCTGCTTGTCGATCGGGAACCGATTCGTCTATGATTTGACGAATCGACGCCTGCCGTCTTCTCATGAATGAGCAGACGAAAGCGACTGCTCCGGCTCGGTTGTCAGTTTTTCCTCGTTCCGACCTGGTCGACGATGCCAGCGCCCGATCGAACGCCGGGCGAGCCGGCCCCCGCACATGTTCCCGTATTGCTCAAAGAGGTTTTGCAAATTTTGCAACTCCACCCGGGGCAGATCGTGGTGGACGGCACCATCGGCGCCGCGGGGCACAGCCGCGAAATCCTGCGCCGGATCGGCCCCCAGGGAACGCTAATCGGTCTTGACCGCGACGCCCTGATGTTGGAAATTGCGGCCCGTCAGCTCTCGCCCTTTCCTTGCCATCTCCAACAGGCCAGTTATGCCGAGCTTCCGCAGGTGTTGGCGGGCCTCAACATTCCCGCGGTCGATTGCATTCTGCTCGATCTGGGGCTGTCGTCCGATCAATTGGCCGATCGGTCTCGGGGATTCAGCTTTTCGTCCGAAGGCCCGCTCGATTTGCGGTTCGACGTGCGTCAAGGCGAGCCGGCATCGGAACTGGTCGCGCGGCTTGGTGAACAAGAACTGGCGACGATTTTCGAACGTTTTGGCGAGGAACCCGACAGTCGCCGCGTCGCGCGCAGTATTGTCAATTGGCGGCTGCGCCAACCGATTCGCACGGGCCGCGACCTTGCCGAGGCCGTCTCGGGCGGCCACACGATCGAGACGCGACATTCCCGCCGGCCAAAGCGTCCTGGAGCGCGTCATCCGGCAACGCGGGTCTTTCAGGCGCTGCGCATCGCCGTTAATGACGAGCTGGGTCAGCTCCAACGAGCGCTGGGGGGAGTCCTAAATTCCTGCCTTAAATCCGGCGGGATCGCCGCCGTCATCAGTTTCCATTCCCTGGAAGACCGACTGGTCAAATTGGCATTTCGCGAGTCAACGTTATGGCAACTCCTTTGCCCCAAGCCGATAGCGGCCTCCCCCGCCGAACAACGTTTCAATCCCCGCTCGCGCACGGCGCGGTTGCGGGCGGCGAAAAAACTCTGACCGGCGAGACCGAGGTCAAGAAGGCCGATTCGGCCGAGAAACCGGCGCTTCGCACCGCCGGCACGTCCGCCGCTCCTCCCGCCCGCTCACAGACATCTCCCGCCGGCGATGGCGAGAAAGACGCCGCGGAAAAAACCGAAAAGCCGACAGCGCCCGACTGGGGACTGTGGACGAAAAAACCGCGTCGATCGCGAAAGCTGAAAATTGCGCTTGGCATCGCGCTGGCCGTCGTTGTCTGCGGCGGATGCGCCGCTTGCGTCTGGTTCTTCCCTGCGAGCCACGAGACATCCACCATCGCAGAGGCAGACGATCCCGCAAGTGCGGCGGCTCCGCCAGAGCCATCCCGTGCGAACGTTTCTCGATCCGCCAACTCACCCAACGACACGAGCGATCCCTTCGACGATGAACCGAAAATTGCGTCATCGCCGGGTTTGCGCAAGCCGACAAGCATCGAACCTCGGCGCGTCGGCGGGGCGCCCGAAGCCGTGCCGATTGGTCACCGTAACTCGCCTCAAGATTTGCGGAAAAAGCCGGCGCGACACCCGCTGGCTCTTGAGGATGATGTCGAGTCGGGCGAGTTGGAAGATTCGGAACTGAATGCCTTGAACCAATCGGAGCCTGAAATCGACGGTGATGATTCGGGGCCATCGATCGGCAGGGAAATTGAAAATCCGCGTGGATCGGCAATCCAGCGGCGCCCAGAACCCTCAGCCGGTGTCAGCCGTGCTCGAGCCGGTGATGCGCCGTCCAGCCGCGAGCGGTCGAACGAGCGTCTTGAAAAAGATCCTTCCGACGATCTGTCGGACGACGAACTGGACGGTTACAGCGTTGCCGACAAGAAACCGATCGGCAATCCGACGGGATCAAAAGGCGGGCCGGCGATCTCGATGATTGACGTTCCGGACGATTCGCACGAGGATGAAAAAGAAAAGCTCGAAGGTTTCGTGCCGGCAGAAGCGACGACCCGCCGCGCGGCCAGTAAGACGGTTGTCATCCGGGCCGCTGATGCCCTGGCGACCGCCTCGGAACGCGCCTCAAGCGCCGTCGACGATCAACGGAATTTCGCCGGGAAACGTTCGATGACCGGGTCTGTCGCAGACAACGATCTATTTCAAGATGACGAATCATTAACCACAGACGGTCAGGGCGGGGCGGCCGGCGCGCGATCGGCCCGCGCAGCGATGAAGGATGCGCGGCGGGACTCGCCTGCGGCTGAGTTGGCGACGAATGGCCGTCCTGCCGGCGGGCCTCGAGCTGGCGGGCAGGGCTTCGGGCCTTCGACCGAATCTTACCGCGTCGAAGCCGATGACAACTTCTGGAAAATCTCTCGCAAGCTTTACGGAACCGCCCGTTATTACCAGGCGCTGATGCGCCATAATCAGGATCGCGTTCCGGATCCGCAGAAGCTGCGACCTGGAATGGTGGTTTCGACCCCGCCGGTTGCGTTCCTCGAACAGAAGTACTCCGATTTGATCGAGAAAGCCCATCGCGCAACGGCGCCAAGCGGCCCGTCAAATACGACCGTCCGAAGGCCTCAATTCGAAAAGCCGCTCGCCGCCCAGGCGCCAACCGCTGCAAACGACGAAAACGACGCGCAATCGGAACCCTTGGGCTACTTTTACAGCAAGGCGGGCGAGCCAATGTACCGCATTGGCGCCGATGATACGTTAGGCAGCATCGCGCAGCGCCATTTGGGCCGCGCTTCTCGCTGGACTGAGATTTACGAGAAAAACCGGGAAATCCTAAAAAGCCCTGATGATCTGACCCTTGGCGCGGTGATTCGGCTTCCGAGCGATGCCAGCCGGTTGAGTCTCGTCCCGGAGAGCGAAAGACGCCGATGATGAAGCAATGTTCTTTCGTTTCAGCAGCGCATTGGTGCTGGTCGTGCTGGTTTCTCTGGCCGGAACAGCGCTTGAAAAACGCAATCTCGAACTGAAACGGATTGTCAGCCGGCAGCAGTACAGGCTCGAAATTCTGCTCGAACGGCACGGCGCAAACCGGGTTCTGGCGCAGCAACTTGGCGCCCCCAGCCGTTTAATCGACGAGCTCGATGCAGAACCGGCAACCGCGGAAAAGCCGGCGACTCTGCAGAAGGCAGACCGGCCAGCCGCCAAAAAGCGCGCCGCAGGGCGCGCCCGCTGAGTTTGTGAAACGATGCCAAAACCTCCGAGCTCTGGCGGCCCGACGCCATCGAACTTCTTTCAGCGCGACCGGCTGGTGGCTGCATTGATGTTGATTGTCTTTCTGTCGCTGGCCGGGCGGCTGATTCAGCTCGATATAACTAGCGGCGATGATTTTGAGCGGTTGGCGACGCGGCAACGAATCGTACGAGAAGTCGTTCCAGCGCGGCCGGGCGACATCGTCGATCGCCAGGGGCGCGTTTTCGCCACGTCGGTCTGCGTGCGCAGCGTGTATGTCGTCCCCCGCCAGATTCGCGACGGTTGGCAGTTGGCAAGCCAATTGGCGCAAGCGCTCGGCCTGGATGCCGACCGGATCTTCGAAACGATCGCCTCGCACCCTGGGCGGCATTTCTTGTGGATCAAACGCCGCATCACCGACGACGAGGCCGAGCGCGTTCGTGCCCTCAAGCTGTCCGCCGACATCTGCGGTTTCCGCGACGAATTTCGCAGACGCTATCCACAGGGAGCGCTGGCGGCTCAGGTCATCGGTCTGCGTGACATCGATGGCCGCGGACAAGGTGGAATCGAGCAGAGTTTCGACGAGATGCTGCGCGGGCGCGATGGCAGCCGCGAGTTGCTGCAAGACGCGCGCCGACGCGTCATCGAGGTGCGTGACGACACCGAAGCTCCTCCTCGCCACGGTAAGACGATTGTGCTCACGCTGGATGCCGTCATTCAGGTATACGCCGAGCGCGCGTTGGATGGCGTCGTCGCCCGGTGGAAGCCGCAATCGGCATGCGCCATCGTGCTCGATCCCAAATCGGGGGACATCCTGGCCCTGGCGTCGCGTCCGACATTCGATCCGAATCATGCCGAGTCGGCCCGGGCCGAATCGTGGAAGAACCGGCCCATCGCCGACATGTACGAACCCGGCTCGACGTTCAAACCCTTCGTCGTCGCCTGGGGAATGGCGAGCGGGTGCATCCATCCCGATGAGGTCTTTGACTGCGAAAACGGAGAGTATTTGATGGGCAGACGTTTGTTGCACGATCATCACCGCTACGGCCGACTTTCGGTTGCCGACATTCTCATCAAGTCGAGCAACATCGGCATGGCGAAAATCGGGCAGCGAATGGGAAACGGACGGCTCTACCAGGCGGCTTTGGCGTTCGGATTCGGCGGACCGACCGGAGTCGAACTGCCCGGCGAGCTGCCAGGGCGCGTCCGCCCGCTGAAGCAATGGACCACGTATTCGACAGGCTCGGTGCCCATGGGACAGGAGATTGCGGCGACCCCGTTACAGATCATTGCCGCCTATGGGGCTCTGGCCAATGGCGGGACGCTCATGACGCCGCGCCTCGTGGTCCGCGAGGCCAGCGAAAGCGGTTCAATCGGGGCGACCATCGTGTCGCCGGTTGTCGACAGCCGTATCGCCGATTGGGTGCGAAAGAACGCGCTTGCGGCCGTCGTCACACGGGGCACGGGCAAAAAGGCGGCGATCTCGGGCTATGAAATATTCGGCAAGACGGGAACCGCGCAAAAGCTCGACCCCCAAACGGGCCAGTACTCGCGCAATTTGCATGTCAGTTCGTTCGTCTGCGGAGGTCCGGTCGATCACCCCCGCGTCCTGGTCATGATCTCGGTCGACGAGCCGTCGGTGTCGCTCAATGGCGAGCATTTCGGCGGATCGGTCGCCGCGCCCGCTGCCGGCGAACTATTGCGCCGGGCGCTGGTGCGTCTCAAGGTGCCGGCAGACGAAAGTCTCTTGCGATCGGCGCTGTTGCCCGACGATTTCACCGAAGAGTTTCTGGAATGACAAGCGACGGCGCGACTATCGATAACACCGGGGCTCGCTGAGCTGCGTTGTCTCGACGTTTCCTCTTAATTCTGCGCGTTCTTCCGGGCAGCCGTGCGCGACAAGGATTGCCTGAATGATCTTTCGGTCGCGCTCCCGCTGTCCCATTTGATAGCCCGGGATTCTCCGTCTCAGAGAGCCGTCGCGGTCGCGAAACTCCTCAATCAATTTCTCTGAGTCGCGGGGCGGGTCGGGATAATCTGACGAATGGGCCAGTGCGACGAGCGGCGTCCAATCGCTTACCGAGCGCGGGCGGCCCAGGGTCCACTTGTTTGTCAAGAGATTGGCGTTGCCCTGGCCGAATCGGGCATGCACGTTGGCGCCAGCCCGAATGGCGGCCTTCACAGCCGCCACGTCTCGCCGATGGCACGCGACGATCAGCTCCCGATCGTACCGCGCCCAACAAACGGGAATTCCGATCCAGATGCAGAGCGGCACCGCCGTTGCGACGATCGCATCGACGACGATTCGCCGCAGCGGCCCGCGAGCGACCGCTCGATCGCGGCCTCGGCCATAAATGCTTTCAAGGGGTTGCACGCATCACCATCAGCCGATCGGCCTGCCCTCTCGCTGTTAGACATTCCATGAAAATATTACGCCGCGCGGTCCTTATTTGGATGCGCTAAATGGGCGTTTTATTTCAAAAAATGCAACTTGGAATTCGGGCCCCCGGGCCAGCTACACCGCCGGGGCTGCCGTTTCCCCGGCGACAAACCCGCAGTTGCGGTGCGAGCCGTCACAGAACGGCTTTTTCGACGAATGACCGCAGCGGCACAGGGCAATCGATTCTTGGCCGGTCAGGTCGTAAATATTGCCCAGATGATCTTGCAATTTCACGATGCCGGTAATGAGCAATGGACCGTTCTCCCGCGTCTTAATCGTGACTTCCGTCATGAGAAACTCCGTGTGATGGCATGCCGAGATGTTATTCCAACAATTTGAGCCGCAGAAGGTTGAGCGCTGACTTCGTCACCCGGCTCTTGGCGATGGCCGGATCGCCCGCAATGTTGAGCTCGATCGCCCGGCTCCCTTCGTGATCGGCCAGCGCAATGAATACGACCGGCGCCGTGGCGGCATCTTCGCGGTCTTCGTCGTTCGAGCGATCTCCCACAGACAACGCCCAATCGGCGCCGAATCGCTGCCGGCAAGTTTCCGCCATCCGCCGCACCGCCGTGGCGTCTGTCGCTCCCGGAGGCTGTTCGTCTGCGCTGGCGTCGCCGAAAAGGTTGCTGAAAGAGCGACCGCGAGGGACGACTACTCCGCCGCGAAAGGCGTTTTCCGATCCGCGAACTCCGGTCAGTCGCTGAGCCAAGAGTCCGCCGGTCGCCGATTCAGCCGCCGCCAGGCTCTCTTGCCGCTGGCGCAAGAGCCGCACGATTACGTGTTCCAGTTCGTCGTCTTCATCGCCGAATGCATAATCTCCCATCCGCCCGCGTATGATCGCTTTCGTCGCCTCGATCTTGTCGAGCGCTTCAGCGACGCTGTTCCCGTGAGCCACGATTCGCAGCGTGATCGTAGCTTCGTGCACCGTAATCCCGACTTCGGGATCGCGGCCGCGGGCCGTCACATCGCCCAAAAGTTTTTCCGCCGCCGATTCTCCCACGCCGAAACAATTGATCCGCGCGCTGCGGATCACCCGTCCCCCGGCATTGGCCGATTTGATTCGAGGCAAGACGTCGTCTTGGAACATGACTTTCATTTCGCTCGGAACTCCCGGCATCGCCGCCAGCTTGCAAGGGGACCTTCCCGCGCGGGGAATTTCCACATAGATTCCCGGCGCGGTGCCGCGGCGGTTGGGTATCGGCTCTGCCCCGGAAGGAAACATCGCCTGCACGATATTTCGTTCGGGCATTTCGCGATTCCGGCGAGCGAACATCGCGCGGATGATTTCGAGCGAGGGTTCGTGCAGCACGAGTTGCGCGCCCAGCAGTTTTGCCAGAACGTCGCGGGTGAGGTCATCCAGCGTAGGTCCCAAGCCCCCGGTGACGAGCACGATTTCAGAGCGATCGACGGCGGTTCGCAACGCGCTGAGATTGGCTTCCAGGTCGTCGGCGACCGTGACATGAAAATGCACCGGAATTCCCACCGCCAGAAGCTCGAGCGACAGCCACTGGCTGTTGGTGTCGAGTTTGGCTCCAGTCGTGAGCTCCGTTCCGATCGAAAGAATTTCGGCATGCATAGGATTTTATGAATCATCCGGCGGTGGTGGGTCGGCCGGCGCGGCGCCCGATTCGTTCATACTGACGCCGTCGCGATCGCCGACGACCGAACACCGGCCAATTCGCGATAAAGCCCGGCGGTCTTCTCGACCATGGTGTCGATATTGTATTCTTCGATAACCAGTTGCCGCGCCTGCGACCCGATGGCCTGCGCGCGCGCCGGCTGCTCGAGAAGTTCGAGAATCCGCCGGGCGAGCGCCGCGCTGTCTCGCGGCGGAACGATCAGTCCGTTCCATCCGTCGCGGATCACGCCTGTTACGCCGCCCACTGCCGTGGCAATCACCGGCCGCGCCAGGGCCATGGCTTCGAGCATAACCGTTCCCAGCCCCTCCTGCAGCGACGGCAAACAGAAAATGTCGGTTGCCGCCAGCGAATCTGTAAAGCAGCGCAAAAACGGCACGAAGGTGACTTTGTCGGCGATCCCCAATTCGCGCGCGACGCGACGCAGGTTGGCCTCTTCGGGCCCGGCGCCCGCGACAAGAAATTCGACGTTATTGCGCACCTCGAGAACTTGCCGAGCAGCCCCAAGAAAATAGGGAAACCCTTTGATCGTTTCCAGGGGGCCGGCCGTCCCGATGACGGGCGTGTGTCCGAAGTCGAGAGAAATGGCGGCGTCAGTCTGGGGCGCCGTCTCGACGCCGCAGGGAATGACCGTCACCAGCTCAGGCGGCACTCGCAGGCGATCGAGAACGTCGTGCCGCACCGAGTCGCTGACGGCGATGATTCGGCGGCACCACTCGCGGTTGAGCCGCAGCTTGGCGTCCGGGGGCAGGTGCTGGTGCATGGTCACCAGGTATGGCCGCTGCAATTGCCGCGACAACCAGTTGCCGATCTTGAGCGCGCGGCGCGATTGAATATGAATCAAATGCGGTATGGGCCGCCGCGCCTGGTGCAGCACATACCTCAACAACAATTTCCCCAAAATGGGAGTGTTCAGGCGGCGAAACTCTTCGATTTGCAGGCGCGATCGCATTTGTCGATCGACCAGACCGGCGTCGGGGGTGACGACGCGCGCTCGAATGCCTTTTTCGGCAAGTCCAGCCGCCAGGCGCAACGTGTAGGCGCTGCTTCCTCGAACTTCGAATCGCCCGGCGAGCAACAGCACCTCCAGCTCGGATTCGCTCATCGCCGGCGACTCGGGTTGAATAATATTTCAGCGGCCGGAAGAGCGCGTCCGCGCCGCAGGCGGAGACAAGATCAAATTCAAAACGATTGCCTGCCGCAGACTTGCCGGGTTTCGCAACAATTCGCCGAAACGGTCGGCACGACCAGGCGCCGCGGCGCCGGAAGGCGCGGGGGTCTGCCGAGCCGAGGGCCCGGCTGTGACGGCCGGCCCCAAGTCTTGCGCGATTTTTTCTTCAACGCGCGGCGCGAGGCGCTGTTGCATATCTTGCGAGACGCGCTCGGTCATGTGCTGGGTGAGATGCTGCTTGACAGCGGTCCCGAGCGTTTCGCTCGTCGGTGCGTGTCGGGCGGCAATGTCTTCCCCCGGACGCGGACGCCGCGCCGACTTGCCTGGCGCGGCTGCGGTCGATCGGCGCTTGGCGGCAGCCGGCGGCGTCCCGATGGCAGGTTTGCCGACTCCCGCCGCGGGCCTCGGCGCCCCGCCTTTGCCGCGTTGTCCGCTGAGATCTTCGATAAAAATGCTGATCTCCTGCTGCAAACGCTCGTCGCGCGGCCGCACGGGCGGGCGCGGACGATTGGCCACAGGGGGACCCTTCTGATTCTTGTTCGAGAATAAATTGATCAACCAGCCGACAATCGTGATGAGCGCCACGATTCCGCCGATGATCGCGTCGTTGTCGGCCAGCACAGGCGCGAATGGTGCAATCCCCGGCATGTCGGCTTCCTTCGTGTCCAGACCAGAATTTCAACTGCGGGCCGCCAGATTGGCGCCGTCTCCCGCGATCGCCGATCGCATCTTTGTATCGGCTTGAACGTTATTCAACTCATTATAATCCATCAGCCCCAGCTTGCCTCCGCGGAAGGCCGCGGCGATGGCCTGCGGGACTTCGGCCTCGGCCAGCACGACTTTGGCGCGGCTTTCCTGGACCAGAGCCGACATTTCCTGCTCTCGGGCGGCCATTTCGGCGCGTTTTTGCTCGGCCTTGGCCTGCGCGACGCGAGTATCGGCCTCGGCCTGATCGGCCTGCAGCCGCGCGCCGATATTGTCGCCCACGTCAATATCGGCGATGTCGATGGAAACGATTTCGAAGGAGGTATGTTTCTCGAGGCCCAATTCGAGCACCGTCTCGGAAATCAACTCGGGGTTCTCGAGCACGAGCTTGTAAGAGCTCTGCTTGCCGATGGCTTGTACAATTCCCTGACCCACGCGGGCCACCACGGTTTCTTCGGTGGCGCCCCCCACGAGCTGCTCGAGATTCGTCCGCACGGTGACGCGCGCTCTGGCCCGCAGCTCGATGCCGTCGCCGCACACGGCACTCAGGGCTGCGTCAGGCCCTGATTTCGGATCCGGGCAGTCGATGACTTTGGGATACACGCTGGTCCGCACGGCGTCGAGGATGTTGCGGCCCGCCAGATCGATGGCTGCAGCCGTCTGCCAATCGAGGGGGATCTTCGCCCGATGCGCGGCGATGAGAGCCTGAATCACCTGGGGAACGTTGCCGTTGGCCAGAAAATGAGCTTCGAGCGCGCGTGTCGTAATGGGATAGAGCTCCGTCAGCCCGGCTTGCACGGCCATGATTTTCCCACGCACAATGACCGGCGTATTCACTTTGCGGAACGACATCATGATCAAGTCGATCAGGCCGATGCCGGCGCCCGTCATCTTGCATTGAATCCACAGCGAAAAGTACTTCATGAAGATCGCGAAGAACACGATCGCGCTCATCGCCAGGATCGCGGCGGCGACGAGGTAATATCCGGCGTCTGATTCGCCGCCGGCAGCCAGAACAAAAGAAGTCCGCAACATCGTCGAAGTCCCGCCCCTGGAAATGATTAGATCAGACATGACCGCTGTCGCATGTCCATATTGTCTTGGTACTGCTACGACAGATCAAAGTCAAGGGGCTGATCGTCGGCTGAGCGGCGCAGGCTGCCCGAGCTCGGTTCTGCCGCGGGCGCATTCGGGTCCAGCCTGCGGACGATGACGCTATTGGCGCGGGCCGCGATAACACGAATGGGCGTTCCGGCGTCGAGAATCACTCCTTCGCTCTGGCAATGGACTCGGTGACCGTCGATGCGCGCAAGGCCGGCCGGATTCAGTGCCGTCACGGTTTCCCCCGTTTTTCCCACCATTTGACGGTGCTTTTCCTCTTGCTCGACAAATGACGCCACCTCGTGAGGGGCGGGCGCCTCGAGGATCGCGCGTCGTCCCAGCGGCGTATTCGGCCAAATGTAAAAAGCGACGGCGACAACCACCGGCAGCAAAAACGCCGTTCCGCCGACAAAGCCCCAGAATGTGGCCTGACTGGTGCTCCACCAGGCGTGCCAGGCGCAGACGAGCGCCCCCAACAGGCTCAGCGTTGAAAGAACGCTGATAACTCCGCCGGAGGGAATAAAGACCTCGGCCACCAGCAAGGTCACGCCGACCGCGAGCAGCAAAAACGCCCAAATTGAGTAGTCCATTGTCCCTGTTACCGCGCAGAATGACAGCCGCTTTGCTAAGTCTAGTGTATCCGCTGTCGATGTTGAGGCAAGGGGGAGAGCATTCGGCCCCAATTCAATAAAACGAGCCCCCCGGCGGAAACGGGGGGCTCGTCGAAATGCAAGTGCGCTTGGCGTGAATCGGAGAGCGGCCGCGGCCGCGTTTGTCACGGCCGCGCGACGCTCCGATTCCTGCCGGGCAGAATCAACGGACTGGGACGTGGGTCCTGCGGGAATTCGGACCACTCCGTGACCTGCCTGCGCACTGCCGAATTGCGGGCTTCGGCCAGTTGCATTTCGCTCTTTTTCTTGCGTGGGGTTCGCGGCGACTTATCCGTCTTTGGCGCGGCGGCAATCGGCTGTGCCCGATCGTCGCTGTCTGCGGCCGCGGACGGCGATTCATGAACAGTTTCACTGACTTCGACGGACTTCGCCTCGGCCGCCGGTGCCGCGACAAGCGGGCGCTTGCGAAGAGGCTTCTCGCGAGGTTCGGGGGCCGACAACGAGCTGCCTACGTGCGTGTGTGGGCCTTCGGCCATAGCCAGCGCCGGCTCATCGAGGAACGGATCTTTCGCCGGGCTTTGTCCGCGAACGATCGGTTGAGCCTTTTCCGGTGGTCGCTGAATCTTCGCATCGGCGAACTGATGAACTTGCGGAGCCTCGCTCTCCAGGCCCCCCGACACGATCCAGTTGTGCCAGCGCCGTTCGAGGTCATCCACCCCGCGGTAACCGTAGTGAACCTGCAATGCTTTGTCCCAACCCTGTTCGTGAGCGTCTTCGAGAAATTTGAGGTATTGCTGGCGTCCTCCTTGCTGAACGAGCAACTCGGCCAATGAATATCCCTCGGCATACAAGGTCATCACATCCTGCATGTCCGACGGGTACTCCTTGATGTTCATCAGATTCTTGAGCGGGATTCGCCGACGGGTGTTGATCACTTGCCGGACCGTCAGCACCTGACGGCGTTTTTCTGACTCGTGTTCGGCGAGCGTGGCGGCCCCCTCGTCGGCCCAGCGCGGCAATGGGCGGCGGAAGTGGCAGGCAAAGATCGTGTGGCTGACTTCATGCGGAAGCACCGAATCGAGTATCCGCTCCAGCGAGCCTTGGATTTGCATGTCCCAATTGCAGACTTCGGCCGAGCCTTGTTTGTTGGGAAAAAACGAGAACGTCGTCGCTCCCCCGGCTCCCAGTTGCCCGACTTTAACTTTGACGGGGCATGGGGCCGCCCACCGAGGCAACTCGTAACCGACCCATTCCAGAGCCAGTTGCTTGCGATACTGCTCAGCGGCCTGAGCCACCCGCGTGGCGATTTCCGGCGTTGGGGCCGTCACAACGAAATTGGGAGTTCGCGAAGTTGCTCCCATCAAAATCGGAGCCAGGACGAACCCAAAAATTTGAGCCGACATGATTCGACTGAGGCGAACATTCATGTTCTGTGGTTCCTGATCGGGGATGTTTCTTTGGCTCAATCGCAGCCCATTCCACTTGGGTTTCATCCGTTAGCAAAGTCGGGGCCGAATCGCTCGCCCAACTGAATTTGGGCGGCCACGGATGAAGTCATCGCGTCGCAACTCATTTTCATGCTGAGACTAATGGCATCCGGGAATCAGCCGGGACGAATCGGTGCGATCGCGAGACGCCCGCCGGTGGCGTGTAAAAATTACAAAACTCCCGGTGCTGCCTTCGGCCGCAACCAATGACTGGGGAGATCGCCCTCCTGGTCCCCTCTCCCCTTCGAGGCTCCTTTGGGGGAGAGGAGTTGGGGAAGTGGATGCGGGCTGCGTCCGCGAGAAGACTCG
>DATGKC010000424.1:0-12861 GCA_035294845.1 Planctomycetaceae bacterium
GAAAGGCGCGGCAGGTCACTTCCAGGTTGTCGCCGGCCGCCGCGGCGGCCAAGGGCTCGACCGCCTCGATGCCCGCCTGTTCCAGCATTTTCGTCGCCTGCTCGCGAATCTCGAATCGCGGATCGCCCAGTTGCGCGGTCAGCGAGAGCGCGGCCTGGCGCCGCTCGCGATCGAACTCGCGCTCGTTTGGAGCAGCGGGCGCCGAATTTCGAGGCGGCCTCTCGTCGGCGGCGGTTGCAATTCCTGCAACCCCGACGCAAGCAGCCACCGTCAACATTCGCGCCGCACGCATAGGCTAACCCATCACACCATGAACGAAACTCAACCCGGCCGATTATACGCGAAAATTCTCAGGGAGTGGCAGGCCACTTTCTACGCCAGCGCGGCAGCGATCTCGTATAATGCGGTGACGGGCGTGTCTCGATCGCCCGGCGCATTGATGCCTTTTCGCCGCGCCGGCCATCGGCCATCCCGCTGGAACCCGATTCCCATGCCCGGCGTGCTTCTCGAGCGCGAAGAGTACATCGAACAAGCATATCTTTTTCGCGTGTTCCGCGAACGGCTCGACGAGAACGTTCCGGCTCAGGAAATCCTTTCGACAGTTCACGAAGAAATTCTCTCGACCACCAAGTTACCGCTTGCGATCGGGTTTTTGAAGGGAGAGATTCTCCACACAGGACGGCTCAGCCTGGGAATGGCCCATCTCGCGCACTATTTCACTCCCTTCCAAACCTTCGTCATGGCTCGGGCCGAAGAAGACCGCTCGCGTTTCGATCAAAAAACGGCGCTCGACGTGCTGCATTTCGAAGCCCGATACCGAGCCGATGCGCCGACTCCCGCCGGTTTGTTCGCTTACCAGTTTGAATCGGTCAGCCGAAACAAACTGGGCTACGACCGCGGCATGGAAGCCATGGCGCTTGATCCGCTCTACGACGAAACTTGGCGCGAATGGATCTTGAGGGCTCGGCTGCAACTGGGGGCGGTCGATTTTGCCGACCTCATGTATCTTTACAGCCAGGAATTCATCAACGAACGCCGGCGCTTGTCCGGCGATGATTTTGAGCCTTCGCGGGTCATCCTGTTTGGGGCCAAGGAAGGGCGCATCGCCAAGGCCAATCGCGGGAAAGATCCTCTGTACATGTTCGCCGCCTTGCAGCGGCACCTGGGGTATCCCGTCGTGCCGCGGCTGCGTCCCACTTTCGGAGCGGAACGGGAAATCCCCGCGCTGCAAGCCAAGCTGGCCCAAATGGAAAAACGCCTGCAACTGATCGAATCGGAATTGAAGGGGAACCTCGATCTCTCGCAGTTTTATGTCAAGCCGACAAGCGCTCCGCCGCCGGTAGACGATCAGTCGCGGAAATCTGACGACGACAGAAATTCGAAGTCGGCGTGAAGGCGGGCCACGACTGCTGTGCGAAAGCGCGCGTCGCAGTCACGACGCACAGCATCGCGCCGCCTTAGTCGTGGAGCAGCGCAAACGCATACAGCACCAAAACCGCCGCGGCGCCCAAAAGCGCGCTGGAGCCTCCGGCTGAGCGCGAAACGCACGTCAAAAGGGGGGCATACCACGGCAATTCGGCCGGGACGACCAGCAGATCGGCGTTCCCCGTCCCGATGTTCAAATGCAAGTGCGATTGGACCGAAATTCGTTCGTCCTCTGATCCGGCAACTTCAAAATCCGAGCGGGCCTGCTCTCTCACGAACGCCGGATCGTTCGTCTGCGCCTCAATCACTCGTTGCAGATGGGTCACCTGCTTCTCAAGGGAAACCAACCGCCACTGATTGCACTGATATTCCCGATGGAGCGTCAGATAGGCAAACAACTTGGGAGAGAGCGTCACCATGCCATACAGCGCCGCCGAGCTGAACAGGGAAAGCCAGAAGGCCAGTGAAATCAACCAGCGATGGCGAAAGGCTCGGGGCATGGGTCATCGGCAGTTATCGACAGCCGATGCCGCGCGGCTCCCGGCATGCCCCGTTCCGCCTCATTTTCGCCACAGGCGGCCCCCATAGACGGCTGCCTCGCCGAGCTGTTCTTCGATCCGCAAAAGCTGGTTGTATTTGCAGATGCGATCGGTGCGGCTCGCCGAGCCGGTTTTAATCTGGCCCGTGCCGAGCGCCACGGCCAGATCGGCGATCGTCGTGTCTTCGGTTTCGCCGCTGCGGTGGCTCATGACGGCCGAGTATCCACTGCGGCGGGCCAACTCGACAGCGTCGATCGTTTCGCTCAATGTGCCGATCTGGTTGACTTTGACGAGTATGCTGTTTCCCGCCCCCTCGTCGATTCCTTTCTGCAATCGCTTCACATTGGTTACGAACAAATCGTCGCCCACAAGCTGCACGCGTTTTCCCAGCGCGCTCGTCAGCTTTTTCCAGCCTTCCCAGTCGTCTTCGGCACAACCGTCTTCGATCGAGCAAATGGGGTAGTTTTCGACCCAGCCTTCCAGCAACCGGACCATCTCGTCGCTGCCGAGCGTCCGGCCTTCGAATTTGTAGGCTCCATTCTTGCAGAATTCGCTGGAGGCCACGTCGAGCGCAATCTTGATCTGGCCGCCGGCGTCGTAGCCGGCTTTTCGAATGGCCGTCATGATGACATCCAGCGCCGCCTGGTTATTGCCCAGAGCGGGGGCAAAACCCCCTTCATCACCGACCGCCGTGCTCATGCCTTTATCGGCCAGCACTTTCTTGAGTGCATGGAAAGTTTCGACCCCGGCTCGCAGCGCTTCGCTGAATGAATTGAAGCCCAGCGGCATGACCATGAATTCCTGCACGTCGATTCCGTTGTTGGCGTGCGCGCCGCCGTTGATGATGTTCATCATAGGGGCCGGCAAAAACTTGGCGCCGACGCCGCCCAGATAGCGAAACAGCGGCAGGAAACTGGCCCGCGCCGCCGCATGGGCGCAGGCCAGCGAGCATCCCAGAATGGCGTTGGCCCCCAGCTTCCCCTTATTGTCGGTGCCGTCGACCTCGATCATCGTGTAGTCGATCGAGAGCTGGTCGGTGACGTCCATGCCGATCAGCTCGGGCGCAATCTCGTCGTTGACGTTTTCAACCGCCTGTCGAACGCCCTTGCCGAGGTATCTGGCGGCATCACCAGTGTCGCGCAGCTCCAGGGCTTCATGAGTTCCTGTGCTGGCCCCGCTGGGGACCGCCGCACGGCCGATTGTGCCGTCTTCCAGCTCGACATCGACCTCAATTGTCGGGTTTCCCCGGCTATCAAGGATTTCGCGGGCTTGCACAGATTCGATAATCAAGCTCATAGGCATCTCTCCCTGGGATTTTTTGTCAGCCGCATTGTTGCGAGTTGCCGCTGAAAATGCCACATTCAGTCGGTTGCGGCCCAAGGTAATGTCGCTATGCCGAATCCCATTCTGATCGTCTGCCGCGATTCCGAAACACTGGCCGCGAAAGCTGCCGAGTTGATCGTCAAGTCCGGCCAAGAGGCGGCACAGCGGCACGGCCGCTTCACATGGGTGCTTTCAGGAGGTTCGACTCCCGAGAAGACCTATGCCCACCTTGTGCAGCCCGAGCGAATCGACGCTCTGGAGTGGTCGAAAGTCTACGTCTTTTTCGGAGACGAACGCATCGTGTCGGCCGATGATCCCCGAAGCAATTTCGGCATGGCCCGGCGGGCGCTGCTGTCGCGAGTGCCGATTCCGACAGCACACGTGTTTCCCATCACAACCAGCGCTCCGAGCGCAGCCGACGCGGCAGAGCAGTATGCCGCCGACCTGGCAGCCTTTTTCGCTCGGCCTTCCCACAACATGCCGCCGCAATTCGACCTGATCCTTTTAGGATTGGGAGACGACGGGCACACGGCTTCGCTCTTTCCAGACAAACCGGCGCTCCGCGTCGACGACAAATGGACGACGTGGAGCACCCCGGGCCGGCTGCCGCCTGCGGTCGATCGAATCACGCTGACCTACCCGGTGCTCAATGCCGCGCATGAAGTGTTGTTCCTCGTCGCGGGCGAAAACAAGGCGCAGGCCTTGAAAGACAGCTTCGAGCGTCGCCTGCCGCAAGATCAGTGCCCAGCCGCCGGAGTACAACCTGTGGAAGGAACACTCACGTGGCTCGCCGATGAATCAGCGGCGCGACTGCTGAGTTGACGGGCTTGTTGCTGCGAATGCTGTTCACGCCTGATGGTTGCTGATTAGACCTCAGCGACGCTTGGGGAGACCTGCGGTCGGCGGCGTGTGGCTCGGTCGGGAGACCGGCCACAACGTCAGCGGGCTCTGCCCGCAACTCAAAAGATCCGAGCACCGTGCGCGCATCTTGTAAGGGAAGACGCTACACTCTCTCTTCCTCGAACAATGCTCTATACTACGGCCAGCCATCCACGTCACGCAGCGACGGACACCCGGGATTTGCCGACTCGAGAAAACAGGAGAGTTCATCATGTCGACGACAACGGTGATTCGGCCTGAAATGCAAATTGTCCCGCGGCAGCCCCTGGTTCTGCCGGGCGTTCCGATGGCCGAGCCTTGTGCCATCGTCATTTTCGGCGCCACGGGCGACCTGGCAGCCCGCAAGCTGCTTCCTGCGCTCTTCGGCTTATGGCACAGCCGGTTTCTCCCCGCGCGATTCGCGATTGTGGGCGTCGCGCGGCGTCCCAAGAGCGACGACGCTTTCCGAGCGGAAGTCGAGACTGCGATCCACACGTTTCGCAAGGATTCTTTGGCGATCAAGGACGGTTGGGAAACCTTTTTGTCGCACGTCCATTATCACCGGGCCGACTTGACTTCGGCCGAGAGCATGCAGGGGCTGGCTCAACGCCTCAAGGACCTTGACGCCGAACTGCGCCTTTCCGGCAACCGGCTCTTCTATCTGGCGACCGATCCCGAGTTTTTTGGCCCCGCCATCGAGCGTTTGGCGGGCGCCGGGCTGGTCGGCCGCGACGTTGAAAGGCCCTGGGCGCGCGTCGTGATTGAGAAGCCCTTCGGACACGACCTGGCCAGCGCCGTCGAGCTCGATCGGCATGTGGTCCGCTTTCTGAAGCACGATCAGGCATTCCGCATCGATCACTATCTGGGCAAAGAAACGGTGCAGAACCTGATGGCCTTTCGCTTTGGCAACGCCATCTTCGAACCGCTGCTCACGCGGCAGTATGTCGATCACGTCCAGATTACGGTCGCCGAGTCGATCGGCATCGAAGGGAAGCGCGGCGATTTCTACGACCATGCAGGGGCCTTGCGCGATGTCGTGCAGAACCACATGCTGCAGCTTCTGGCTCTGGTGGCGATGGACCCGCCCGCCACGCTCAAGGCCAGCGACGTGGGCATCGCCAAGTTAAACGTGCTCCGCAGCCTCGTCCCGCTGCGCGGGCCGGAAGTCACCCGCCGCGTCGTCCGCGGACAGTTTGGTCCCGGCGCTATCGACGGCAAGCCGGTCGGCGGTTATCGGGATGAAGAGGGCGTTGCCCGCGATTCGTCGACCGAAACGTACGTCGCGCTGCGCACGAGCATCGAAAACTGGCGCTGGGCGGGAGTGCCGTTCCTGCTGCGAACCGGCAAGCGCCTGCCCAAGCGGGTCACCGAGATCGCGATTCAATTCAAATTGCCCCCTCTGCGGCTCTTTCAAACGGTCGAGTGCGAAGGCGACGTCTGCGACTTGAGAGAGGCCCTTCCCACGGTGCTCGTCTTTCGCATTCAGCCGGATGAGGGAATCAGTTTGTCGTTCTCGGCCAAGCGGCCTGGAATGCAGTTCGTGCTGCATCCGGTGCGCTTCGAGTTCGATTATGGGAAGTCGTTTCAACTGGAATTGCCCGAAGCGTACGAGCGGCTGCTTTTGGACGCCTTGCGCGGCGATACGACGCTCTTCATGCGGTCTGACGAGCTGCAGGCCGCGTGGGAATTCGCCACGCCGATTCTGGATGCCTGGCAGTCGGGGCCGGTGCCGCCTTTTCCCAATTACGCTGCCGGCACTTGGGGTCCGTCCGAAGCCGATCGCCTGCTTGAGGGCTGCTCGTCGAGCTGGCGAGAGCCATAACGACGGGTTCCCGCCCGGCGATCCAGTTTGCGATGGTTGCCAGAAAGCGAGAAACGCCATGTCCGATCGGGCGAGCGCGAAAACAGCCGCCGACGCCGCGCTCGATTTGATTCAGAACGGCTTTGTCGTCGGCTTAGGTACGGGAAGGGCGGCGTTGAGCTTTGTGGCGGCACTGGCAAAACGCGTGCAAGACGGTCTGGAAGTCCGCGGCGTTCCCACTTCCCAAGCGACGGCCGAATTCGCGTCCAGCCGCGGGATTCCCCTGGTAGCGCTCAATGACGTCGAGGCGATCGACGTCGCCGTCGATGGGGCCGACGAGGTCGATCCGCAGCTAAACTTGATCAAGGGACTGGGAGGAGCGCTCGTCCGTGAGAAAATCGTGGCGGCTGCGGCCGGACGTCTGGTGATTCTTGTCGGCCGCGAGAAGATCGTCCCGGTTTTGGGGAGCCGCGGGACCTTGCCGGTCGAAGTCGTGCCGTTTGGGATGGGGCTGTGCCGCCGGCGCATCGCTGAACTTGGCCTTTCGCCGCGGCCGCGTGAAGCCGAGGGCGGCTTATTCATATCGGACAACGGAAACTACATCGTCGATTGCCAGACAGCGGCGATTTGGAAACCCGGGGAATTGGAACAAAAACTGCGAGCCATTCCCGGTGTCGTCGCAACGGGCTTATTTCTCGGGATGGCCGATACGGTGTTCGTTCAAGATGCAGATGGCGTCGATGTCATCCGCCGGAAATGACGGCCCATCGCGGGAAAGCCTCGAACCAGAAAGGAAACGCTTGCCATGCAACTGGGAATGATCGGCTTGGGACGGATGGGGGCCAACATGGTTCGCAGACTTTTGCGCGGCGGTCATCAATGCGTGGTCTACGACCGAAATCTTGAAAGCGTGAAACAATTGGCCCGTGAAGGGGCGGCCCCCGCCCAGTCGCTGGATGACTTCGTGCGACAATTGACGCCCCCTCGTGCCGCTTGGGTCATGGTTCCCGCCGGCGAACCGACGGAACAAACCGTCAATGAATTGGCGGCCCGAATGCAGCCGGGCGACATGATCATCGACGGCGGCAATTCCAATTTCCACGACGACATTCGGCGCGCCAAGATGGTCAAAGACAAAAAACTGCACTATCTCGATGTGGGGACCAGCGGCGGGATTTGGGGTGTCGAACGGGGATATTGTCTCATGATTGGCGGTCCCAAGGAGGCATATGACCGGCTCGATCCCATCTTCAAGACTCTGGCGCCCGGGCGTGGCGACATCGCGCAGACGCCGGGTCGCGAAAAGCTCGGCGGTACGGCCGACCAGGGGTACCTCTACTGCGGGCCTTCGGGCGCCGGGCATTTCGTCAAAATGGTGCACAACGGCATCGAATACGGGCTGATGCAAGCTTATGCCGAAGGTTTCGACATTTTTCGCGGCGCCAATACCGACGAACTTCCTGCAGACCAGCGATACGATCTCAACCTGGCCGACATTGCTGAAGTTTGGCGCCGCGGCAGCGTCGTCGGCTCGTGGCTTTTGGATCTCACGGCGATGGCGCTCGCCGAAGACCCCACGCTCTCGAATTTCACTGGCTTCGTTCATGATTCCGGAGAAGGTCGTTGGACCGTGCGCGCCGCCCTCGATGAGGCGGTTCCGGCGGAAGTGCTCACCTCGGCGCTTTATACTCGGTTTCGCTCGCGGCAGGAGCACACGTTTGCCGAAAAAGTGCTCTCGGCCATGCGCAATAAATTCGGCGGACACGTCGAACGGCCGACGGGCGGGTGAGCTCGCGCGGGAAATCGGCTCCCATTCACTTGCTGGCCAGTTTCACCACGCCCTGCCAGTCGGAGGGCGCAAGGCGGTTGTGCGAGACGATGTGGCTCGTCAAAAAATCCTGCGCTCGGTCGCCGGCGGGAAGTTGTCTGAGCACAGAATGCGCTTCGTCCCAGCGGCCGGCAATGAAATGAGCCACAGCTTCGTCATAGGCCGCAAGGTGCGCCGCCGTCAGCTCGGGAAGCTCGCGCTCGCCGGGCAAAAGCTCGCTCACCGCGACCGCCGTCTCCATGCCGTAGGGAAGCACTATTCCCAATTTGCGGGTGCGCCCCTCGGATGCCGCAAGCCGCTCGCGCACGCATTCGGCAAGTGACTCGTCGATGACGATCGGGACATGAAGCTGCCTGGTCATTCCCTCCAGGCGGCTGGCGAGATTGACGACCGGCCCGAACGCCGTGAAGACGAAATGCTCCCCCGTGCCGATTCGCCCCGCGACTGCCTTTCCCCGCGCGAGGCCAATTCCCATGCGAAAATCGGCCAGCGGGTGCGCGGGCGTGCGCGCGGCCTTCGCGAATTCGGCGCGAATGGCCAGCGCGGCACGGCAGCCTTCGAGCGGGTCGTCATCGGAGGCGACCGGCCAGCCCCAAAAACCCATCGCGGCGTCTCCCTGGAAGTCTCCGATCACGCCCCCGTGCGCCGAAATGTGCCGGGTCATTACGCTCAGCGCCTGGCTCACTCGATCAAGCAGCCCAGCGAGGTCGCCGCCGGCCGCTTCGGCCTGGCGGCTGAAGCCCCTCAGGTCGCAGAACATCACCGTCACGTCTGACTCGCGCGGAGTCAAAAGCGCGGGGCCTGACTCGCTGGAGATCGCCGCAAGAACCGCCGGCGGCAGGAATTGGCGCAGCCCCGCCTGCTGCCTTTCGAGATGTTTCAATTTGCGGACGGAACCGACGATTTCGGCGACGAGCTCGGCGAATTTGACGTCGGCCTGCAGGTGGCTGCCGTCGATCGGCGCTTTGCCCAAGGGCAACGCGGACGTCAAATCGAATCGGCCTCCCAAGTACAGGCCGCGGCTTTCGCCCGGGGCGCCGGCAATCGGCGTGCAGAACGCCCAGTCGAATTCCTGCGTGGCGGTGAATTCACTCTCGCGATCAGCGCTCTCCCAGACATGCAGCACGCTTTGGCGTCGCCGCAGAATCGACTCGATCACCAGGCGTTTGCTGGGTCGAAAATCGCCCGCCGTCTCGCGCCGCCGATCCCAGTGCAAAACGGCAACCGAGTCGCCGCTTGCCGCCTCGACGAGTCCTGCCGCATCGGCCTGCAAGATTCCCGCCAGCAGCAAGTTGATCAATCGCACGTTCAGCTCGGTTTCGCTGCGAGCTCCCCAGATGACGGCCGGCAGGTGTGACAAAACGTCGATCCGCCGATCGGCGTCGCGGTATTGCACGTGCTCGAGCGCCTCGCGGGTGAACGTGACTTCTTCAATCGGCCGCGCGGCCCCCGGTGAAGCTTCGGATGGCTCGTGTTCAGCCACGAGGAATGCCGTGGCTCCCAGGACGAAGTGTTCTCCCGGGGCAAGCTGGCCCGATTCGACCTCGCGGCCGGCGACGAACAAGCTACTTGCCGCCGATGGCAGTCTCCGCACCGAAACTCGGCGGCAAATTACTGTCAGCTCGGCATGCCGCCGGGAAATGTACGGATCCCACGCAACCGAAATGTCGGCCGCAACATCGCGGCCCAGGACATAGGCCCGGCCGGGAGCGAGCTCGACTCGCTGCCGCTGCCCTCGATCCTGTCCCTCGACGATCAAGTCAAGCAGAATGCGATTCCTCCGAAAGGCTCGAGCAACGCTCGCGCCGCCAATTGAGATAACCGGCCAGGAGTCCCGCCGAGATACCGAAATTATCGTGTAGTTCTCGATCGAATCCGAAAACTGAGCGTCTCAGGCGGCTGGGCCTGGGTCCTGAGCACAAACGTGAGAAATTGAAGGCGACCGTTCGGCCATTTTTGACGACGAACGAGTCGATGTCAGACCAGCGATAAGTGCGGGTGCGCCATAACCAGCGATCGACGATTCCATCGCGCCCTGCGCGCAAAAAGGAGCTGCCAGGGAGGAGCTGCGCCACACCGAAGAGAAAAATGCAGAAAAAGGACGCTGCTGCCAGGTGATAAATCACCTTCATCGCGTGGCGTTCTGAGGCAAGAGGCTGCACGACGCCTGTATCGGAAGTGAGCGTCGCGAAGATAAGAAGGCCGACCGCGGCTGATGACGCCAGAATTGCAACGGCCAGCCATTTGCCACGCTGAGGTAGAAAAACCCGTTCATCTGAAGTCGACGACTCTTGGCCCAGCTCGCCGTCAAACCGCCGAAAGAAGTCGCGGACAACGGGTCTTTCTCGGGGAGAAGCTGAAAGGATCGACAACCGGGCGATGAGGCCGTCCAGCGTGGCGGATTCGATCGAAGAAACGTCAATGAGTCTTCGGCGCAAGTCGTCCGCCGAAAAATGCTCGGAAAGCCGCGCCAAATAGTCGGCAAGCTTCGCTCGAAGCTCGTCCGCGCGCGATTCGGCCCCCGGGCGTTCCATGATGCGAACGATTTCGTTGGTAAAAAGAAATTCCTTGCGCTTTTCGACCCGAATTTCAAGAGCGGTACGCGCGGCGTCGTATGCCAAATTCGCGCCGTCTTGCACGTCCGGGGGCTCCAACGAACTTTCTGCCTCCTCGAGAGAATAATAGACCTCGAAGCCGCTTCCGGGGTCCTCGATCAAAATCGGCAATCTCATTCGTCGAGTTCCAGAATCGGGCTGATCCCAATCGCTTAGCTTGTCGTTCGCGTTGTCCTAAGACGAAAAGGGCGCGCCCGCATCACGCGGCGCACGAAATACCACGAGCTGGCAATCAGCGTCAGGCACAATACGAGTCCCACCAGGGCATATTTTACAAGTCCCGCTTGAATTTCGCGGACCGGCCGCAGTGCGTCGTCGCGCGGCTCCTCGACCACGGCGAACCAGCCGGTGTCGCCCACGGGCCAAAACGCCGCGAGCCACGGCGTGCCATACTCGCGCATGGCCGCCTCGTCGATTTTGGCGATCGGATCGGAGTACTTCAGATTGAGGTGCTCGTTTTCAACGTCAGCCTCGTTGCGAACCAGAGTCCGCAGGCGCTCCAGATCGCGGCGCTGGTTGTCGAAGAGCGTCAGCCGCTCGAAAACGTTGTCATCCCGCAGGCGTTCGCGATTCTCTTCGGTCATCCAGGGGTGGTCGAGCACTTTGCCCGTCCGCACGTCGAGAAGCGCGATGACCCGCCGGACTTTTTGCTCGCGCTCTTCTTCCTGAATCAACCGCTTGTACGAAGAGAGCAACTCTCCCAGATGAATCGTTCGACCCAACACCCCCAGCACGTGCTCTTTCTTCTCATCCCAGACCGGCACCGAAATGGCGACTTTCAGACGACCCGTGGTCGAGCTGCGGAAAGGGGCCGATATGTGCGGCGCGCGCAAAGGCGGGATGTCGGTGCGCTCTTTCCAATCGGTGCGGTCGTCTCCCTGCCCGTGAAAATAATCGCGCCAACCGAAGTTGCCGTCGATCGACTTGGGGCTGTACGGCTCGCGCCAGCGCTGAATTCCGTGCGCATCGTTCAGAAACCAGCTATCGTCGAGGTCGGCATTCTGCTCGCGGCGGGCCTTATCGATCTCGCCTTTGGATTTCGACAGCCACAGCGCAAGCTGGCGTCGCTCGGTGGAATCAGCCGGCTTCTCAACCCCGGTAATCTGTTCCAATAACTCGGGCTCGTCGGCAATGTCGGCGAGCGTCCGGCTTCGCTGCACCAGGTCGTCGTTGAGCGAGTAGGCCAGGATTTTCGCGGTGACGGCGTCGCTTTCGAGCGCGCGGGCGGCGATATTTCGCTCCGACGTCTGCACGGCATTGCCCACGGCCGTCAGCGCCACCGGGAAGAGAGCCAACATGAATAGACCCGGCAAAATGATCCCCAGCGCGATCGTCGGGCGCAGCGAGCGGTGTCGGGCCCGAGCTACGAGCGCCTCGGCCACCGCGGCCGCGTCGCCGAAGCGTTGAGCGGGATCGCGGGCCAGGCACTTGTCGATAATATCGGCCAGCCGCGCATCGACCTTCCTCGCCAGCCGGTGCTGATTGGGGCGCGGGCTGCCGGCGACCAACTGTCGGTAGGCCGCCAATTTCTCTTCGAGCGGCGCTGCGGCGCTCAGACGCCGTTCGTTCTCGGCCGAGCGGAACGGCGGCTGCCCGCACACCATGTGATAGAGCAGCGCCCCCAATGCATAGACGTCCCACCGCGGATCAGGCACGGCATTGAGATCGGCCTGCTCCGGCGCCATGTAGAACAACGTGCCCAGCGCCGGACTCTGCTCATGCGAAAGGCGCGATTGCCCGAAATCGGCAAGCCGCGGGGCAAATGCGCCGTCGAGCAGCACGTTCGCCGGCTTCAAGTCGCAGTGCAAAATCCCGTTCTGATGCGCGTGAACGAGGGCCTTGACGAGGGCCTCGGCAATGCGCACAGCTTCGTGAACCGGCAGCGGCCCGCCCTCAAGCAATTTCTGCAGCGAGCCGTTTTGCAGAAATTCCATCACATAGTACGGTGGGTCGGCGTTCCAGCCCACGTGCAACAGGCCGATCACTTCGCGAGACGTATAGAGCACCGCAAGCTTTTCGACCTCGCGATTGAGCAGCGACCAGTCGAGCCCGCGGCGATGATTGTAGAACTTGATCGCGACCTGCTTGCCGGTGTTGCGTTCGATCGCCAGCCACACCGAGCCATAGGCGCCCACACCCAGGCGCCGCTCGATCGCAAAGCCGGCGACCTGAGCCGGCGGGTCTTCGCGCGGCTGGCTCAGGGCCAAGGCACGCGCCAGCCCCTGTTCGTCCAGGCGCAGCGTGGAGGCGGCTGATGGATCGGCCGATTCGTCCACGGCACGCTGCTGCGTCATCGCCCCATCATACCACCATCGTTGTGGCCGGTCTCCCGACCATCGATATATACGCATCGCTGTCGCGAGGGCGGCCCCTGCCGGCTTGCCCGGCAGGACCGAAAGATTGGACGGCTAGAAGGAGAATGGAAAACGGGTCAGACCCCTGCCGGCTTGG
>DATGKC010000425.1:0-7714 GCA_035294845.1 Planctomycetaceae bacterium
CAATCGGCTTGGGAACTTGTGCATCGCGGCCGGCGGCATGAGCAGCCAGGCGAGACTGAATCTGCTGCTGGAGAACGACGCCAACGTCGTGTGCTGCACGCCGACTTACGCGCTGCGCTTGGCCGAAGTCGCCTTTGAACAAAAGATCGACCTTGCCGCCAGCTCGGTGCGGGCGGTTCTCGTGGCCGGCGAGCCCGGCGGGAACATTCCGGCCACGCGCCAGCGAATCGAGACGGCTTGGGGCGCAAAAGTCGTTGATCACTGGGGAATGACCGAGCTGGGGCCGTTGGCGATCGAATCGCTCGATCGCCCGGGAGGCCTTTTCGTGCTCGAGCCCGAATGCATCGCCGAAATCATCGACTCGCACACCGGAAAGCCGGCCGAACCCGGCGATGAAGGCGAGCTCGTCATCACGAATCTGGGCCGTCTCGGCAGTCCTCTGATTCGATATCGCACGGGAGATCGCGTGCGGGCTGACGCCGCGCAGCCCCGCGGGCGCCTGCTCTTCCTTCGTCAAGGCATCCTTGGCCGCACCGACGAAATGCTGACCGTCCGCGGCAACAACGTATATCCGTCGGCACTGGAAGACGTGATTCGCCAGTTCGGCGGAGTCGCCGAATTCCGCATCGAGTTATCGACCGTCAAGGCGATGCAGCATTTGAAGATCGAAATTGAACCGGCCGCGAGTCTGCCCGCAAGCGAAGCCAGGGCTCTGGTGATGAAAATCGGAGAAACGATCAAATCTCACTGGCATTTTCAGGCCGAAGTCGTCGCGGTGGCTGCCGGATCGCTGCCGCGCTTCGAAATGAAAGGCCGGCGATTCACAAAGATCGATTCCCCGGCATCGCCCGAACGCAGCACTCCTTGACGCTCAATCGCGTCACTTCTAAACTCCAGGTATCCGACACGATCGGGGAGGATCCAGGTGAAAATCGAGATGAACGGCCAGCCGCGGGAAATTGAGGCGGGAACGACCGTCGCCTGCCTGCTTGCTGGTCTCAACATGCAGCCGAATTTTCTGGCTGTTGAACGCAATTTCGAGTTGGTGCCGCGCATGCGACATGCCGAGTGCGTACTCGAAGACGGCGACAAACTCGAAATCGTGACGCTGGTCGGAGGAGGCTAGATTCCATGCCTCTCGAAGCTTGCGCCGATGCGCCCTGGGCGCTGGGCAATCACACGTTTCAATCGCGGCTGATTGTAGGCACAGGCAAGTACGCGACCTATGACCTGATGCGCGATTGCCTCGCAGCCAGCGGCTCGGAAGTGATTACGGTGGCCGTCCGCCGCGAACGCCTGATCGACAAGGACGGCCGCAACATCCTCGATTTTATCGACCTGGCGAAATACACCATCTTGCCGAACACGGCGGGATGTTATTCGGCCGACGACGCGGTGCGCCACGCGCGGTTGGGGCGCGAGCTGCTTTTGGGGTTGGAAAACCCAGGCGCCGACTGGGTGAAGCTGGAAGTGCTGGGGGATAACAGAACGCTGCTTCCCGACCCGGTGGCCACGCTCAAGGCGACCGAGCAGCTCGTCGCCGAAGGTTTTCAAGTGCTGTGCTACACCACCGACGACCCGATCACGGCTCGCCGTCTGAAAGAGGCCGGAGCGACGTCGGTTATGCCGGCGGGCAGCCCGATTGGATCGGGTCAGGGGGTCCTCAATCCCAACAACATCCGGATTTGCCTGGAATATCTTAAACAGGACGATCCGAAATATCCGGTCATCGTCGATGCGGGGGTGGGGACGGCCAGCGACGTGAGCTTTGCCATGGAGCTGGGCTGCGATGGCGTGCTGCTCAATACGGGAATCGCCGGGGCGCGAGATCCGTTGAAAATGGCCCACGCCATGAGGCAAGCGACGCTCGCCGGCCGCCTGGCGTTTCTCGCAGGGCGGATTCCGCGAAAGCTGTACGCGACGGCTTCCAGCCCCGAGGCCGGCATGATTTCGCCCTTGCCGCGCTGAGCATGTCCGAACCGATTCGGCTCTCGAAGCTCATGGCGCAGCGTGGCCTGTGCTCGCGCCGCGAGGCCGATGATTACATCAGCCGCGGCTTGGTGCTTGTCGATGGAGTGGCCATCAACACGCTTGGCACCAAGGTTCTGCCGCACCAGTCGATCGTCCTGGCCGAGGCCGCCTGCAACGAGCAGCAGTCGCTGGTTACGATTTTGCTCAATAAGCCGATCGGCTATGTCTCGGGACAGCCGGAAAAAAACTACCGTCCTGCGGTCGAATTAGTTACGGCCGAACGTCGAGCATTGGAATTCGGCGGGCCCGCGTTTCGTAAAGAGCATCTGCGGGGACTGGCGCCAGCCGGGCGGCTCGATATTGATTCCAAGGGCCTATTGGTCTTCACGCAGGACGGCCGGCTGGCGAAACAGCTTACCGGCGAGGGCTCGCTCGTCGAAAAAGAATACCTCGTCCGCGTTTCAGGATTGCTCGATGAAACCGGACTGTCGCTGTTGCACCACGGATTGTCGCTCGATGACAAGCCGCTATCGCCTGCGCGAGTCGACTGGATCAACCCGCACCAATTGCGTTTCGTCCTCACGGAAGGCCGCAAGAGGCAAATTCGGAGGATGTGCGACAAAGTGGGGCTGAAGGTGACCGCGATCAAGAGAGTTCGCATCGGTCACATTGCCCTGGGAAGGCTCCCCGAGGGCCAATGGCGGTACTTGGGACTCGACGAGCATTTCTGAAACGACAGCGCGGCCGATACGCGACAGCGGCATTGCCTCGCCTGATTTCCAACGTAAAAAATTCCTGGCGTCCAGGAAAATTTGCAGCCGCTGAGGCATTTCATCCAATTTCCGATTTTCTCAGAAATTCAAGAATTCGGCCGTGACACTTATGGCGCCAGTGGTGTTTGTGAGTTGGGCGAAAGCAAGCCCCGCAAATGCAGTCGGCGTCCGACTTGCGGCGCAAAGCAAGTCGTGCACGCCCTGTTTTCATTTATTTCTTTGTCGTTCAGGGAGCGCGCACATGTCCAAGAAGCTTGTTCGCCGAGCGTTTACATTGATTGAGCTATTGGTGGTGATCGCGATCATCGCCATCCTGGTGGCCATGCTCTTGCCGGCCGTGCAGCAGGCGCGCGAGGCGGCGCGCCGCAGTCAGTGCAAGAACAATCTCAAACAGATTGGCTTGGCGCTGCACAATTATCACGAGTTGCACAACATGTTTCCGCAGTCGGCGATCTGGTCGTTCTTCCCGCCGGGAGCCACGACCCTGTCGGCCGGCATGCAGCGGAATACGACGTGGATCGCGCAGATTTTGCCGCAGATCGACAACGCCCCGCTTTATGCCTTCATTAACTTCTCTGCGCCGATCTTGAACCAGCTCGATCCCAGCGGCGCGCGCATCACCGCCAAGCGACTCAATGTCCTGTACTGCCCGTCCGACCTGCAATTCCAGAACGCGCCCTGGAACCTGGGCTGGACGAACTACGCCGGCGCCTCGATGCACTGGGCGATCTGGGGCTGGTCGGCTGATCCCTGGTCGGGCGTCTTCACCGATTTCCAGAACACGACGATCACCGACATCAAGGATGGCACATCGAGCACGATCATGGTGGGCGAAACCTCGACACTCGGATTCATGAACGGCCCGGCATGGACAAGCGGTTTGGGACGGTCGCGGGCCACAGTTCCCGCCGGCGTCTACCAGCCCAATCTGTGTGCCGTGACCACTGATTCTCCCTATCCGCCGACTTCGCCGCAGCCGTATCCTCTGTGCACGGGCAGCCCGCCGCTGTATCCCGACGGCACCCCGTTCGGCGCCACGTATTGGTGGCCGCCAGCACAAGGCCCGTACGTGGACAGCGGCTGCTACAAGGGTGCATGGGGGATCAACGGCGAATGGCCGAGCCCCAGCAGCGTGCACCAGGGAGGCGCTCACTTCCTGATGGCCGATGGAGCCACGCGGTTTATCAACCAGAACATCCAGTTCGGCTGGAACAACGTCCAGGGCGCCTGGCAGACGCTGTGGTTCGCGTTGAACACGCGCAACGGTCAGTACATCCAGGAAATCGTCGTCCAAGACTTTTAGGCCGACGAACTACCAGCCCAGTCTACCTGAAAGTCGCGAACCGCCGGAATGATTTCCGGCGGTTTCGCTTTGCGCTTTCGCCTCGGGGCATTGGCCCTTTCGCGCGATTCGACCCATCGCGCTATTCGAGGCGTTCCAGCCGATCGACGAATTCCGGGGACATTCCTGCGGCCAACCGCGGTTCACGGTGAAACGACCGGCCGTGCGATTTTTCGGGGCGCAAGGGCCACCTCAGCGACGATTCGTAGGCATCCCACTCGGATTGATTCGGCGATTTGAGCGCACGCAGCCAATGCACTCCGAAGGCGACGTGCCGGATTTCATCGCGGTGAATCGAGCGCATGACGGCCGCGCTTTTCTCGTCTTTGGCGCGGGAAAACCAGTCTTCGAATTCGAGCGTGTGGTCGAGGTTGCGTACTTCAAACGTGAGCGGGAGTCCCGCGAGGTAATCGAGCAGCGTTTTGAATTCCTGTGCTTTCCGCCAGAAATAGCCGTTCACGGGAACATCGCCAAACTTCATTCCCAGATCGCCTAATCGGCCAACGTGCATCGCCGCGTGCCGCTGCTCGTCGCCCATAATTTGCGCCAGTCCTTCGCGAAATTCCAAAGGCGCTTCGGGAAACGCGCAGAGCACGAACGCCATGACTTCAAGCGCTTGCAGCTCGTGGTTGGCCATGATGTGATGGGCCACAGCGCGGCGCCGCCGATCAGAAAGCGCGTCGGGGTGGGGCATCGGGGGCGATCGGCCACGACCGCAAAATGCCAGCTCGGGCGGCCGCGCGGGAAGCGCGACTCGCACAGGAGGCCCTGGGCAATCGTCGCAAGCCGGCGGAACCAGCGGCGCGAGTTTCTCTGCGATCGACGGCGAGCTCAGGATCCGATCGGCAAATTCACGAAGCTGCATAAACGGCGGATGCTGGCTCTTGAGCCGATTCAGTAATGCGCGATGCGGTTGGCCGGTACATACAGTTCCAGAACATCGGCATCGAGGCGATATTGCATGACGTAAGCGTCTTCGGCCGAATCGGCGTAATGGCTGCGCAAGACTTGCACGGCACGAAATCCCTGTGAATGATAAAACAATTGGGCCGCGAGATTCGTCTCGCGAACCTCGAGAACGATTTCCTGCCGCCGCTGTTGCGAGAGCTTATTGATCAGCTTCTCGATCATCTGCGACCCGACCGCCAAACGCCGGAAAGGCCCGGCCACCGCAAAATTGAGAATGTGCAATTTCGTCTTGTGCAGCTCATAGATCATGAAGCCCACCACGCGGCCTTCATGCTCGGCCACCATGCCGATGCAGTTGCGCTGCCTCAGGCAGGCCAGAAAATCTTCTTCCGTCCAGTTGAACTCGAAACTTTCGTTCTCGATTTTGAGCACTTCGGGCATGTCCCGCCGAATCATCCAGCGGATTTGAACGCTGACTGCCTGTTTCTGAAATTGTCCGGAACTCACAATGGGCCTCCTTGCCTGCCGGGGGCGTCTCTGATCGCGCAGGTGCCCTTTTTTTGGCGGGGTTTTCTGCTTTACGTCCGCAGCTTCAGACATCCTTTCTGAAGACCGGATCGCGCTCACTCGCGCGATCTCGTGAAACACATGGCGACTTCAGCACGCTTGACGATTCATTTGACGACTCGTTCGATGCGAAAGGCCGAGGTTCGACCAGTTTTGCGGTCGATCGAAATGCGCGACGTAAATTAACACATGACGCAACTTGACGGAAGGCCGTTTTCTTCGTCGCTGCATCGAAATCTCGCCCGTTCTTGAAACGTCAAACAAAGGGCGTGACGCCCGGAACGGCAACCGAGGGCGTCGGCAGCGGGCCCCATTCGTATTTGGCAGGCCCCAGGCTCTCTTTCGAATTGAGGGCCTGCTCCCACGAGATCGCTTTTCCCGAATAGGCCGACATCCGCCCCATGATCCCCATCAGCGTGCTCTTGGCCATGTAGTCGCCGTTATGGATCGGCGAGCCGGCGCGGATCGACGCGAAGAACTCAGTGTGCTCTGTTTGATACATGTCGTCTCCGCGAGCCGCCCGGTTTTTCCAGATGGTTTTTCCAGCGGAGACGATTTCGGAATCCGCCGCGGCGGCATTGATGTGGCAGGTTCCCGTCGTCCCGAAAATATGGTCGGAGACGTCGTTGTCGCAGCCGTCGATCTGGCGGCACGAACAATACGCCCTGACGCCGCTGGGGTATTCATAAACGACGCTGAAGTGGTCATATACGTGCCCCGATTCTTCACCTGTGCGGGCCTGACGGCCGCCGGAACCGGTGCACCGCAAGGGGGCCTCGTCGCGCATCGCCCAAGCGACCTTATCGAGGCTGTGCACATGTTGTTCGACGTTGAAATCGCCCGACAACCAGGTAAATCCATTCCAATTGCGCAATTGGAATTCCATCTCGCTCCACTCGGGCTTACGTGGAAACTTCTTGAGCGTCTGAGTGTGATACGTGGCCTGTATGGCGACGATGTTTCCCAAAGCGCCCTCCAGGACCTTTGCAAACGTGGCCCTCATGCCGGCGTGATAGCGCCAGCACAGCCCCGACACGATCGACAACCGCTTCTGTTTCGCTAATTCGCAAGTGGCCAGCATCGAGCGCACTCCCGGCCCGTCCACCGCCACCGGCTTTTCGACGAAACAGTGCTTTCCGCGCTCGACGGCGTATTGCAGATGGGCCGGTCGAAAGTGCGGTGGAGTCGCCAACAGCACCACATCGACGCCGCTGTCGATCACGTGCTTATAGGCGTCGAAACCGACAAACTTGTGATCGCCCGCGACCGCCACTTTTTCGCCCACATCGGAGTTTTTGAGGCCCGACAGGCTCGATTCGAGTTTATCGGCGAAGGCGTCGCCCATCGCCACGAGCTGCACATGCGGGTCGGCGTGCAGAGCCTGTGACGCGGCCCCGCTCCCGCGACCGCCGCAGCCCACGAGCCCGATTTTCAAGAGCTCGCTGCCGGCCGCAAAAACCCGCGGCGCCAATCCCGACTCGCCGGCGAGCGTCCCGGCCACCGCTGCCATCGCGGTCCCCTTGAGAAAATCGCGTCGCGAAGGCGTCTGGGATGGGTCCTGCCGGGGGTGGTCGTTCATCTTCAGGTCTCCGTAGGTCGGTTGAGGCGTCGCGATGCACGCTGACGCATCATCGTACCATGATGCGACGGCGGGTGGGAGGGAATTGAAAAATGAATCCCGATGTATATCGGGATGAAATTGCAAATTCCAGAAACATGGGCGCTATGTGGTGGAATGGTTCCATCTTTCAATTAAAAAAAACGCCGTCGCGTTCCCGGCAGGTTGTGCGGGGAAGGGACGGCGTTTTTGGGCGCGCTGGCCAGCGGGTTCAAGAGGCGTTGAGGTTGGAGAGGCTTGAGAAAGCCGGCGGACGGATGCGTCTGGTTTTGGTGTTGGTTAAAATCAAATCCTTAGAAAGGAGGTGATCCAGCCGCAGGTTCCCCTACGGCTACCTTGTTACGACTTAGTCCCAATCACGGAGCTCATCTTAGGCGCTTGCTTCCTTAAAAAGGTTAGCGCGGCGACTTGGGATGCTCCCCGCTTTCGTGGCTTGACGGGCGGTGTGTACAAGGCTCAGGAACACATTCACCGCAGCATAGCTGATCTGCGATTACTAGCGATTCCGGCTTCATGCAGGCGAATTGCAGCCTG
>DATGKC010000426.1:0-12789 GCA_035294845.1 Planctomycetaceae bacterium
TTTGGTTCAGCGACGCATGGGAGACCTGCGGTCGGCGGCGTGTGGCTCGGTCGGGAGACCGGCCACAACCCGTTCGCGAGACCGGCCACAACGTCGTGCAGGGGAAATTGAAAATTGGCCATTGAAAAATGCAAATTGCAACTTGACGCCATCCGGCCTTCGGCCGCTGTCAATTTCCAATTTGCAATGGCTAATTTTCAATTTGCAATTTGCAATTCCCATCTCTTCAATTCCTCCGGGATGCACCGAGACGCGCAAACGCCCCTCCTCGGTCCCCCCGTGGACGGGGGGAAGGACGGAAGGAGGGGTTTCGCGCGCGTCGAGCGGTAGCTCGGCGGATTGGGCGGGTGATATAATTACTTTGTTCGCGGCGGAGATCGTTGAATCGCCGTTCCGTTGTCCGATGGGCCAGGAGCGCCACCGATCGTGTTTGACTCGCGCGTCCCGCTGAAGACGCTGGCCGTTTTGTGCCGGTCGCTGTCCACGATGCTGAATTCGGGCGTGGCCCTTTTGAAGGCCCTCGAGATCGCCTCGCGCAAGACGGGGAATGCCGGTTGCCGCAAGAGAATTGCGGCCGCCCGACTGGAAGTCCAGCAAGGGGCCGACATCGTCCAGGCGCTACGGGCCCAGGACGGGTATTTTCCCGAATTGATGATCGACATGACGGCCGTGGGAGAGCACACCGGCACGCTCCCCGAAGTCCTCGAAGGAATGGCCGAGCATTACGACAACGTCGTGCGGCTGCGGCGCATGCTGATTACGATGATCTCCTGGCCGGCGCTGCAGCTCGTGGCGGCGATTCTGGTAGTGGCGCTGGTGATTTTCATTCTGGGCATGATCGGTGGAGCGCCCGACATGCTGGGGCTGGGCCTTAAGGGCACGTCGGGGGCGATCCAGTGGCTGGCCATGTCGTTCGGGTCGATCTTCGCCGTGTTGGGCTCATATTACCTGGTCGCCAACGTTTTCCGCCGCAAGCGATTTCTCGACGGCCTGTTGATGAAAATTCCCGTGCTGGGCGGGTGCATGAGGTCGTTTGCGATCGCCCGCTTTTCGTGGGCGTTTGCCTTGACGCAGCAAACCGGCATGCCCATCTCGCGCAGCTTGGAGCTGAGTTTTCGCGCCACGGGCAACGGCGCCTTTGTCGGCGCCTCGCCGCGCGTGTGCGAGCTGGTGCTCGAGGGCCAGGAGCTGAGCGAAGCGCTCCAGGATGTGCGGCTTTTCCCCGAAGAATACTTGAGCGTGATCCAGGTGGCGGAAGCCTCGGGAACAGTCCCGGAGACGCTCGAGCGGCTCAGCCCGCAATTTGAAGAACAGGCGCGCCGCAGCCTGGCGGGGCTGGCCGTGGCGCTGGGCTGGCTGGTGTGGTCGATCGTGGCCGCCTTCATCATCTTTCTGGTGTTCAAGATCGTGGGGCAATACATCGGCATGATCAACGACGCCGCCAACGGCAGATTTCCGGGGGACGCACGGTGAAATCGCTCCGGCGGATCGAGAAATGATTCTCTCCGGCAAGACGATCAGTCCGGGGCTGGCGCGGGGAGTGACGCACGTCATCGACGCCCGCGGGATACTCGAATCGGCGCTGGGCGTTCGACCGGCAGGGGCGGCGCAAGCCGAAGTCGAACGCCTGCACGCGGCGATCGGCAGGGCCTGCGTCGAGCTCGACCGCGTTCAGCGTCAGCTCGCGGGACGTGTCGAGGCCAGCGACGTGTCGATCTTCGAGTCGCACGCGGGGCTTTTGCGCGATCCGAAATTCGTGAGCCGCGTCGAACATGAGATTCGCTCGAACGGCCAGTCGGCCGAGGCGGCGGTGTCTCGCGTCGCCAGCGAGCTGCACGCGGCGTTTCTGGCCAATTCCGTGCCGCTGGTCCAGGACAAGGCCTCAGACATCCTCGACATCGGCCGCCGGCTGGTCCATTGCCTATCGGAATCGCTTGCCTCCGATGTCGAGCTGGAGCAGGGAACCGTCATCGTCGCCCCGTCGCTCACCCCCTCTCAGCTCGTGCGGTACGCGCACCACGGGGCGGTGGCGGTCGTCACCGAAACCTGCGGACCGAAATCGCATACCGCTATTCTTGCGCGGGGATTGGCGATCCCGCTGGTGACGGGAATTCCCGCCGCGTGCGAGCTGATTCCGCACCGCGTCGAAGTCATTCTCGACGGCGCGCAGGGGCGCGTGATCTTCAATCTGTCGGAGGACGAGCGCACGTTGTCGCACGAGATGTTCGCGCAACAAACCGCCGAAATCTCGCACGAAGAAGACGTGCTTCCCGAAGTGCCCGTGACGCTCGACGGCGTGCGGGTGGGGCTCATGCTCAATATCAGCGACGCGGCCGAAGCCGAGGCCGTCGCCCAGCTCGGGGCCGATGGAGTGGGGCTCTTCCGGACCGAGTTCGCCTACATGGACCTCATGTGGTGGCCCACCGAAGAAGAAATCTTCGCCAGTTATCGCGACGTCGCCGCACGGATCGGCCAGACCGAGCTCAATATCCGCCTGGTCGATTTCGGCGCCGAGAAATGCCCCCCTTATGCCGATATCCCTCTCAATCGCAACCCGAGCCTGGGATTGCGGGGCATCAGGCTGTTGCTGCAGCGCGAAGACATCTTGCAGCCGCAGGTGCGGGCCATCTCGCGGCTGGCGCGCGAGCGGCCGGTGACGCTGCTTTTGCCCATGCTCGACACGCTCGACACGCTGGAGGAGACGATCGAGCGGCTGTGCCGGGTCGCCGGGTGCGCCACGCGCGAGCAATTTCCTTTCCGGCTGGGGGCGATGATCGAAGTTCCCGCAGCGGCGCTGCTCGTCGACGAAATCCTGCCCCACGTCGATTCGGTGTCGATCGGCCTCAACGACCTGGCGCAGTATCTTCTGGCGGCCGACCGCGACGATGAGTTCGTCGAGCGCTATCACGACGCGATGCAGCCGTCGGTGCTGCGGCTTTTGGGGCGTGTGGTCGCGGCGGCGAAGTCTGGCGGCAAACCGCTGACGATCTGTGGGGAGCTGGCGGGGGATCCGAAACTGACGGGATTGCTATTGGCGCTGGGAATCCGCCGGCTGAGCGTCGCGCGCTCCAGCTACCGTGGGGTGGTGAATTCCATCCGTCACCTGTCGCTGCGGTCGATGGAGGGGATAGGGGAAGAGGTTCTCAAACTGGGGACGGCCTCGGCCGTCCGCAAATATCTGGCCGAACGGTTCGCTGGCGCACCGGGCGCCGGGGGCCTGAACGCGCCTCGCTGACTTTTGCCGCGAACCCGCCGCGGCCCCCGGTGTCTCTTCCTCGCTATTTCGCCGTTCTGGCGTCTGGATCGGCTGGAGATTTCAATCTTTCGGTCTCCTGCAACCGATAATGACAGTTTGTCTTATCCCTGGGGCGCAAAGGGAGTTGCGACGACGCGCTTGGCGGCAATGGACTCGGGCGCGCCGGCAAAAGAATTCTTCCGCGACAGAATCGGAAAATTGAGAAACATTTTCGTCGCTCGGGGGTTTATTGAGCACGGTCACGCAGCCACGGAAGAGAGGTCTGGCGATGTCGATGATTCTCGCGTATTTTGATCCGGGTTCCGGCAGCTTATTGCTGCAGGCAATTGTGGGAGGCGCCGCCGGCTTGTTCGTGCTCGTCAAATACTTATGGGACTTGGCGCCGTCCCTCGTGATCGGTCGCAAGGCGGAACCGAGCCATGGCCGGGCGAAGGCCGGCGTTTGAGCCGATGCCCACCGCGGTGAGTTTTGAGAGCGGGTCGTATCGCGACCGCGATGGGCGCGTGTTTCGCGGCCCCGGGGGCGAAATTTATCGCGCCCTCAGCGCACGAGCGCTGATCGAGTGGGACGCCGTCAGCGCGACCGGGTTTTTCCAGCAGGCGATGGCCCGAGGCGCGATTGTCGGCTCTGAGCAGGTCGATGCCGCGCCGGCCGAGTTCGGGCTCGACTCGTCCTGGGCCGGCATTCTCAAACACGAGGAAATTCCGTTCGTCTCGTATCCCTACGAGTGGACGTTCGGAATGCTCAAGGATGCGGCGCTCGCGCATCTGGAATTGCTCAAGCGCGCTCTCGAAGAAGATCTCACAATCAAGGATGGTACGGCGTACAACATGCAATGGGTGGGGACGCGCCCGGTGTTCATCGACGTGGCGTCGTTCGAGCGGCTTAAATCGGGCCGGCCCTGGGACGGCTATCGCCAATTCTGCCAGACGTTTTTGTATCCGCTGATTCTGCAAGCGCACAAGAATGTCGATTTTCATGCGCTGTTGCGCGGCCGGCTGGAGGGGATCAGTCCGTCGGATTGTGCGCGTCTCATTTCGATGCGAGATTTATTTCGACCGGGCGTCTTTACGCACGTCTGGCTGCACTCGCGACTGGAAGGCAGCCGCATCGTCCGGGAAAGCGGTCCGCAGCAGGGGCTGGAGCGAGCCGGGTTCGACAAGACGCTCATCGAGCGCAATGTTGCGAACCTCGCGCGAACGATCCGCCGCTTGAGCTGGAGCCCGGCCCATTCGCCGTGGTCGGCCTATGCGGGATGTGTTCCCTATTCCGCAGACGACCAGCGCCGCAAAGCGTCGTTCGTCGCCGAGGTCGTCTTTTCGAGACGCTGGGACCTGGTCTGGGACCTCGGCTGCAATACGGGCGAATACTCGCGGATCGCCTCTGAGAACGCCCGCTATGTGGTTGCCATGGATTCCGACCATCTGGCGGTCGAACGGCTCTATCAATCGTTGCAAGCACAAGGGAAGGAAGCGCGGCCGGTCGAAGATCAATCGCCCGGCGGCCGGCGGCTCAACGGCCAATCGCCCGACCGACCAACGCCCGGCGAACGATCGCCGGCGGCCGAACGGCGTCGCACAGCCGGGGCGATTGTGCCGCTTGTGGTGAACATCGCCGATCCATCGCCAAATCTCGGCTGGCGCGGGCACGAGCGTGGGTCGCTCACCGCCCGCGGCCTGCCCGATTTGACGCTGTGCCTGGCGCTCGTGCATCACCTCGTGATCGGCGCGGGGATCCCGCTGCGCGATCTGCTGGAATGGCTGGCCGAGCTGGGAACGAACCTGGTCATCGAATTCATCACCAAAGACGACCCGATGGTTCGCCAACTCCTGAAAAACCGCAAAGATTCGTCTCCCGATTACGAGCTCGATCTGTTCGAGGGCTGGCTGAGCCGGTTCTTCGTGGTCAACCGGTCGGAACGGCTCGCGTCGGGGACGCGCACCCTGTATTACGCCATGTCGCGGTCGCCGAAATGAAGTTCATCCCGCTGCTTACGCGCCGGGCGAACCTGGCCTGCGCGAATGAAATGGCATCGGAACCTGTGCGGCGGCGGTTTGTTGACAGCCTGCACCTCGTCGTGCTCACCACGTTTGCCGCGACGCAGCCGATCTACGACAGGCTGGGCGAGCGGCCGGCATTTCTTGCCGATTCGGGGGTGGGCTTTCCGGCAATTCTCCTCTTGGTTTTCATGCTGTCGGTGGCCGTTCCGGCAATCGTCGCCGGCGGTTTTTGGGGGGTCGGCCGCTGGCTGCCGCGGACGGCAGAGGCTCTCTTCCCGATCGTCGTCTATCTCTTGCTCACGGTGATTGCCCTGCCGGTGGTCAAATACCTCGAGGGCCGTCTGGCGTGGCTGACGATCGGCCTTGCGCTGGCGTCGGCCGGGGCTGTGACGTGCGCCTATTTCGCTTCAAGGCACATCCGTTCGATCGTCACGGTCGCTTCGCCGGCCGTCGTCATCTTTCCGGCGCTGTTTTTGTGCTATTCGCCGGTGGCGCGGATGTACTTTCCCGCGACGAGAATCGAAGCGGCGCATGGAGACCCGGCTCCCGTCGTGATGATCGTCTTCGACGAGTTTCGCGGATCGACATTGGTCAACCAGCGCGGCGAAATCGATGCCGAGCGCTTTCCACACTTCGGGGAATTGGCCAGGGGATCGACGTGGTTCAGAAATGCGACCACGGTGCATCCCGACACGGGACAGGCAGTTCCCGCGTTGCTCTCGGGCAAGTATCCATCAATGCAGCGCGATCCGCAGCCCGACGACCTGCCCCAGAACCTGTTCACCGTGCTGGGGGCCACCGACGAGTACGAATTGACCAGCTTCGAGCCCTTCACGCGCTTGGCGCCGACTCACAGCCAGACGGCGCCGCCTGCGACGGGGCCGATCTGGGCGCAGGTGAGCTCGATCATGCCGACTTTGGCGCGCGTTTATTTGGCGCACCTGACGCCGGCCGAGCTTCAAGGACAAATTCCCCGAATTCCGCGGCTGTGGTTCGGATTGCACGACGCCGGCAGCGTCGATCGAACGTTGCGTCGGGGCGTCGTCCGCTACAACTGGGGAGACGACCGGCGCGCGCAATTCGAGCATTTTCTCGACTGCCTGGTCGACTCGCCGAAGCCTGGCCTGTATTTCATGCACGTCATCTTGCCGCACGTCCCGTGGTGTTATCTTCCGTCAGGGCGACGGTACATGGTTGAAATCAACCAATGGGAGCTGTTCGCGTTCGACACCCACGGCGAAAAGATGGATCTCTGGGCAGCCGACGAGCTGTATGTGGTTCACAGCCAGCAGAGGCAGTTGCTGCAGTTGCAATTTACCGACGCCCTCGTGGGAAAGCTGCTCGCGCGGCTGCGCGAGACGGGACTCTACGACAAATGCCTGCTGATCGTCACGGCCGATCATGGGATTTCGTTTAAGCCGGGAGATTCCTGCCGCGTCGCGACTCCCGGGAACATCGCCGACATCATGTCGATTCCTTTGTTCGTCAAGAAGCCGGGCCAGCAAGAGGAGATCGTCAGCGATAAGAACGTCGAATCGGTCGATATTTTGCCGACGATCGCCGGTTTGCTGGGAACGAAGCTGGAGCTGTCGGTCGATGGCCGGCCGATGTTCGATGCGTCCCTTCCCGAGCGAACAGAAAAAACACTCATCGTGCCGGACGGCCGCCGGAGCATTCCGGCGACAGTGGTCGACGACGTTTCGGCCGCCCGAGAGCTGCGCGCGCGGTTCGGGGCGGGAAACGATCCAGAGGCCATGTTTCGCATCGGTCCCCATGCCGAGCTGGTGGGACAACATGTCGAATCCCTGCCGGCAGAGCCCGGACCGGGGGCCGAGCTGGAGCTCATTCGTTCAGGAACGCATTACAGCGAAGATCGCGACGAACTGGCGCCATGCTACTTCGAGGGGCGGGTGGTCCGGCCGAAGATTTCGGCGCAACCGGCGTGCCTTGCCCTTGCCGTCAATGGCGTGATTCACGCCGTGACGCGCACCTATCAACTCGACGGCTTCCGCGACCGTTGGGCCGCCATGGTCCCCGAATCGGCCTTTCACGTGGGACAAAACGACGTCCAGTTCTACGTCGTTTCGGGCGAAGCCCCGAATTTGCGGCTGGCGTTGTGCCAGGCGAGAACGACATCTCCAGAATGAGGTGAATTCCTCGCCGGGGAAGATATTTCGGCATGAACCGAAACACAATCGAGCACTGAATTAAGGGCAAATGGGCCATTCCGACGCCTCTTGCCACGTTTGGGCCGATTGGATACGATTGTCTTATCGAGCCCATCGCGATCGATGCATCGAGTCTCATCCGCGGCCCCATTGTCGTTCCTATCAGCGAGCGCCTATGACATTTCGCAGTCCCTCCCGAGCAGCCTGTACGTTGAGCGTTGCCATGGTCTTTCTGGTGGCGACGACGCTGCTGGCAGAACATCTTGCGGTGCCCCAGACGGGCAACATCGCCAAGCTCGTCTGCGAAATGGTCGAATCGAATCACATCAGCCAGAAGGGAATCGACGACAGCGTCTCGGGGAGGCTCGTGGACGAGTTCGTCAAGCAGCTCGACTCGCAGAAGCTGTATTTCCTGCAGGGGGACATCGAGCGGTTCAACAGGTTTCGCACCGAGCTCGACGATCTGGTGAAGGCCGGCAATCTCGATTTCGCCACGCTCGTGTTTGAAACGTATCTCACGCGGTTGGACGAGCGGATGGCGGTGGTGCACAAGCTTATCGACTCGCAGCATGATTTTACGATCAAGGAGTTCATGGAGATCGACGCCAAAGATCTCCCCTGGTCGAAGACTTCCGAAGAGCTCAACGAGCGCTGGCGGAAACGGATCAAATACGACTTGTTGCTCATGAAGCTCGAAAAATGGCAGGATCCCGTCGCCAAAGAGAAACGAAAAGACCGCCCCGACAAGAATCTCGACAAGAACGGCGATGCGACGCCCGAGAGCCTCGATCCCTCAAAGCTGGAAGCCGACGCGCGCAAGCGCTTGCACAAGCGCTATAAGAATTTGCGCGACACGCTGGGCAAGACCGAGCCGGATGAAGTGGCCGAAATGTACCTGACGGCCCTGTGCATGACGTTCGACCCGCATTCGAGCTACATGTCCCCCCGGTCGGTCAAAGACTTCAAGATCACGATGGGGCTGAAGCTGGAGGGCATCGGCGCGTCGCTCAAGTCGGAGGACGGGTATACGATCGTGCATTCGATCGTCGCCGGCGGAGCGGCCGCGGCCGACGGGCGCCTCAAGGTCAATGACAAGATCATCGCGGTGGGGAACGGCACGGCGGAGTTCGTGGATGTGATCGACATGAAGCTCACCCGGGTGGTCGACATGATCCGCGGGAAAACCGGGACCAAAGTGCGGCTTAAAGTGCTGACGGCCGCCGAAAACGACGTCCAGATTTACGAGCTCACGCGGCAAGAGGTCGAACTCAAGAACGCCGAGGTCAAGGGAGAGATTCTCGATACGTCGGCGCGCCTCAAAGGGGCCAAAGCCCGCGTGGGCGTGATCCATGTTCCCTCGTTCTATCGCGACTTCGAGGGAGAAGACATGGGCGACCCGGATTTCAAGAGCACGGCCCGCGACATCAAAAAGGTGTTAAGCGACTTTCAATCTCAGGGAGGGGTCGATGCGGTCGTCGTCGATCTTCGGTACAACGGCGGCGGGGCCCTGAAAGAGGCGATTGAGGTTTCCGGCCTGTTTCTCGGCAGAGGTCCCGTCGTCCAGGTCAAAGACCAGAAAGGCAAGATCAAGATCCACAGCGATGATGAGTCGGCGGCCTACGGCGGTCCGCTTGTGGTCATCACGAATCGCTTGTCGGCCTCGGCGTCCGAGATTTTTGCCGGCGCCATCAAGGACTACAACCGGGGGCTGTTGATCGGCGACCGCACCACGCATGGCAAGGGAACCGTGCAGAGCGTGATGAACGTGAGCAGCCGGTTGATGCAGCTCTTCAAGCCCCAGGACCTGGGCGCCCTCAAGTTGACGATTCAGCAGTTTTACCGCGTCAACGGCGACAGCACGCAGAATCTGGGCGTTCCTTCCGACGTGGCGATTCCTTCACTTTTGGACAACATGGACCTCGGTGAATCGTTTCTGGAAAATGCCATGCCGTTCGACCATATTGCCGAAGTGCCGCATGGCCGAATCAAGAAAGCGTCTCCCGATCCCGACATGATCTCGGCGATTCGCGAGAACAGCCGCAAGCGCATTGCCGCCAGCAGCGAATTTCAAAAAACCGAAAAGGACATCGACAAGTACCTGGCGCGCAAGCAGCGCAAGGCCATCTCTCTGAACGAAGACGATCTCCGCAAAGAACGCGTCGACGAAGAGCAGAAGACCCGCGAAAAGGCCGATCAGGGGGACGAATTCACCGAAGAGCCGGTGTTCCCCGACAACAGCTACAACAACGAGGTGCTCTCGATCACGCTCGATTATCTGGGCCTGTTGCGGGAAGCCAAAACGGCCAAGAAGTAGCGGCGCTCAATTCGTAGCGTCGGCGTCTCGCCGGCGCGCATCGTCGCTTTGCCGTACGATCAGGGTCGGCGTTCTGCAACCTGCCGAATTTTGCCGATTTTGGGCGAATTCCGCGGACGGTCGTGACGATCGAGATACTCCGCCGCCAGCTCGCGGCTTGCCAGTGCCGATACTCGGTAGTAACATATGAGAAACCGTTTCTGCGATCCGGCAAGTCATGAGATGGCACCGCGTCGCTTGCAGACTTGAGCTGGTCGTGTGATGCAAGGCCCCTCTATTGAAGCCGGTTGGTGTCGCCCATGCTGCGTGTCCTTGGCTCTGAAAAAAGGCTGTGCGACGGCATCACGCGCCGCGACGTCTTGCAGGTCGGCGGTCTGAGCGCGTGCGGGCTCTCGCTGAGCCATCTGTTGGGACTGACAGCCGCCAAAGCCGGTGCGCCCGAAAATCGCGTCGAGGCCAACTTCGGCAAAGCGCGGCACTGCATTTTGCTCTATCTCTACGGCGCCCCGAGCCAGCTTGAAACGTTCGACATGAAGCCGGAGGCCCCGGTGGAAATCCGCGGGACGATGAAGCCCATCCCATCGGTCCTGCCCGGACTGGATGTTTGCGAATATTTGCCTCAGATCGCGTCGATCACCGATCGCATCACCGTCGTGCGCTCGATCACCCATCCCTATCCGATTCATGGCGTGGCATTTGCCACGACGGGGATTCCGGCGATCGACGTGGCGATGGAGCTGGCCCCATTCGACATGCGGCACCACCCGTATTTCGGGTCGGTCGTGCAATATCTCGAACGCCATCAGGCTGCGGGGCGGCCCGCCGATATTCCTGAGAACGTGGCGTTCCCGTTTCCGTTCAGCAGCCAGCGCGTGGGAGAAGTCCCGCGGGCGGGCCCTTATGCCGCATTCCTGGGATCGACGTATAATCCCACCTGGACGGAATTCATCGGCAAATCGACGCGCTCGGTGCAGAAGACGCTGCGCGATATGAAAGTCGACGTGCACGACCCGTATGTCGGTTGCGATGCCGACAGCCACTTCCGATTTTCCTCGACGGCGCCGCTGCCGGACGTGACGATCGACCGGCTCGACCGCCGCCGCTCGCTGCTCGGGCAGTTTGACGACACTCGCCGCGAGCTCGAAGCCACGCTTGAAGGTCGCTCGCTCTCGCGCTACCAGGACCTCGCCTTTTCGATGATCACGTCGCCCAAAGTGGCACAGGCGCTCGATGTGCGCAAAGAGCCGCAGGCCACGCGCGATTTGTACGGCATGACGCTGTTCGGCCAATCGTGCCTGGCGGCGCGGCGAATGGTCGAAGCGGGGACGCGGCTGGTGAGCGTTTTCTGGGACGAATACGGATTGGCCGGCGACGCCTGGGACACGCACTGGAATCACTACCCGCGGATGGTCGATCAACTTTTGCCGCCGTTCGACCGGGCTTTCTCCGGGCTGGTGCTCGATCTGGAGCGGCGCGGACTTTTGGACGACACGCTGGTCGTAGTGCTCAGCGATCACGGCCGCACGCCCAAGCTCAATCACGCCCCGGGGGGAGGCCGCGATCATTGGTCGCTGGCCTATTCGCTGGCCTTTGCCGGCGGCGGAATCGCCCGGGGAAAAGTCGTGGGGGCGACCGACCGCGAAGCCGGTACGCCCATCGATCGACCGGTCTCTCCCAAAGACCTTTTGGCCACGATGTACCACCTGCTGGGAATCGACCCTCACACGCGAATTCCCGATCGCAGCGGCTCGCTCGTGCCGCTGGTTCCCGAATCTTCCGCCGTCGTCCCCGAAATGCTGGCGTGAGCCGCTTTTGAAGGGTGCTCGTGGAATTACCGCGTGATCTGCGCCGTGCGCAAAAACTCGCGGAAAGCCGTTTCGTGCGCGGCGACGGTGGCGCGCGGCCCTGTCAGTTTCGCGTAAAAGGCGCTTTGCTTGGAAAACGGGAGGATCGCCAGCAGCATGCGGTAATCAGGTCGCGGGGGGGACTGGCGAATGGATATTCCCGTCCATTCGCCACGAAGATCGACCAGCGTCGCCTCGAGGCCGCCGATGGAGATCGTTTCTCTGCCGGGCACATCGCCCGGCGCAAACTTGAATTCGGCGGTGCGGATGGCAATCGCCTCATCGAGCGTGCCGCCGGCCGACATGAGCGTCAGTCGCCCGTCGAATTCGTCCCCCTCAACGTGCGCCAATTCGAACTCGGCTTCGATGATGCCGTTCTGCGGCGGAACGCGCTTCCAATCGGCGGGAACGTCAAAGGTGATCCCGCTTTCCTTTAATACGAGCTCGTGCGCCTCGGGTTTGTCGGCGGCCGCTTCTTCAGAGCCCGCGCTGTCGAGCGACTCGCCATCCATGACCTGATCGCCTTCGTCAATTAAGGGCTCGTCTTGCGGCGGAGGCTTGTCCACTTCGGCAGGCGGCTTCGACGCTGACGCCGCCCGCTGAATGGGACCCGGCTCATTATTGCAACCCCAGACCGACGCACAGAGAACGCACGCCAGCAGCAGGTTGAATCTGGGCACGAATCGTTCCTCGTCGCAGTTAGAAGGTGAGGCGCCGCGCGCCCGGTAGGCACAGGATAAAACCAACGCAGATCAATTCTAATTCACCGCGCGACGGATCGAAAGCCCGCCGGCGTCAGCGGCCGGTGCAACCGCATCGGCCGCACCCACAAGGCTGGTTGCATGATCGAGATCGGCTAAGATAATAAGGCAACGAACGACCTTTTCATCTTCAGGAGCCACGTGCAATGGCGTTCATTAATCATCGCGCGCATTCGGCGCGTACCCAGGCGGCCGCATCAACGATTGCAGCGACCTGTCCGCGGTGGATTGCGGCATTTGCGGCCGTTTGCCTGTTCTGGGCGCCGGTCGTACTCCAGGCGCAAACCGCGCCGCGCGGCGCGGGCAAGCGATCGGGCCGCCAGAGCAAGGTCCCGGGGGCCGAGGTCAAACCCAAGACCGTGTTCGCCAAGTTCCCCGATTGGGCGGCCTGTGTCGGGTTTTCATCAGACGGCAAGACGCTTGCGGCTGGAAGTTACGGTGTCGTG
>DATGKC010000427.1:0-4115 GCA_035294845.1 Planctomycetaceae bacterium
ACACTTCCTGACGATCGAGAGGGGCCATCATCCGCACGTGCGGCGCGGCGATCAACGTGGCGTTCGCATCGAACAGCGAATTGACGAGCTCGATCGGATTGTCGGAATGCAACAGGTCCGAAAGACTGCGGCAGCCGTCCGACCAGGCGACAATGTAGACGCCGTCTTCGACCAGCACGGCCACGCGCTGTTCCCCGCCCGGCAGCTCGACCTTCGCAACTTGCATGAGATTCCTCTCGATCTACGGCGATTTCGAAATCGCGGCTTGGCGCAACGCATCCAGCGTGTTGGCCATGTCCACCGGCATCGGGGCCTCGAATTCGAGCGCCTTTCCGGTCGCCGGATGCCGAAATGCGAGGCGCAAGGCATGCAGCGCCTGACGGTTGATCAGCACGTCGGACATATCCTCCGCCGCGTTTTTGGATTTTTGCGGCAGCGATCGCACATGGCACTCGCCGGCGAGCTGTGAACGCTTGAGCGCAGCGCGGCCCCCATACAGCCGATCGGCGACGATGGGGTGCCCGATGTGCCGCATATGCACCCGAAGCTGGTGCGTCCGCCCGGTCTGCGGCAACAGCCGCACATAACTGAAATCGCGAAACCGTTCGAGCGTTTCGTAACGAGTGAACGCCCGGCGGGCATTGCCTCCTTCTTCGCAAACCATCATGGCCTGCCGCCGCTTGGGATTGACCCTCACGAACGTCTCGATCGAATCGCCGTCTCGATTGAGCACCCGCCAGACGATCGCGCGGTACTCCTTGGCCACTTCGCGGCGTTCGAACTGCCGGCTCAAGAGGTGGTGGATTTGGTTGTCTTTGGCGACGACCAGGATGCCGCTCGTATCGCGGTCGAGCCGATGGACGATTCCCGGCCGCAGCTTGCCGGCAACGTCGCTGAGCGCGTTGAAATGAAACTGCAAGGCCCCGGCCAAAGTTCCCAGTTGGTTCGACTTTCCCGGGTGCGTGACCAGCCCGGCGGGCTTATTGAGCACCACCAGCGCGTCGTCTTCGAAGATGATCTCCAGGGGAAGTTCTTCCGGGAGGATCGTTTCATCGGCGACTTCCGGCAAGCGAACGGCGAGTCGATCGTTGACTCGCAGCCGCCGGCTGGCTTTCACCTCCAGGCCATTGACGAGCACGGCTTTCTGTTCGATCGCCTTTTGAAAAAGCGCGCGGCTGTAATTGGGATAGAGCCGCGCGAGATAATGGTCGACGCGCCAGCCGTGTGCCCGCGATTCGACCGTGACGACAACCGGGTGAGCCGACAGCGTCTCGTCCATTTTTCTCGCAAACTAATTTGATGACCGATCGTCCGATTCGTCATCGGTCGGTGTCGCGGGGGGCGCAGGCCGCGCGTCGTCGTCGGCATTCGCATCATCCGGTTCGTCGGCCGGCTGCGCGGCGCCGTCAGACGTCCCGGGTGACGAGTCGTCATCGGCTGTCTTCTTTGGGCCGGAGTGCAGCAGCGAATCCAAAGCTCCCGGCAAACTCAGGTCTTCGTCGTCGGGCTCGCTCACGCCGCTGTCGCGGGGTCGCTTTTCCGGGCCCTTGGGACGCGGGAACTTCGAGAACCAGGCATAGAATTCCTGGCCGCCGGGTTTCGTGAGCGCGGCGATGCGCGCCTGCGCATCGGCTTTGTAAACCGAGTTGGGATATTCGTCAACGAGCGTCTGGTACGCCTGGACGGCGTCGTCTTCACTGCCGTCGGACATCGATTCGAGCGCCCTGCCTAAACCAATCAGCGCGCGTTCGCGCAATTCGGCCGGTGCGCGGCGATCGTCGGTAATGGTTTGGAACGCGGCCTGCGCCTTCTTCAGGACATCGACCCCTTTTTCCGTGTCTCTGAACATTGTTTGCACGCCCTCACGCAGTCGACTTTCACCCTCGTGTACGCGAGCCCACAGTCCCGGCAAGCTCCCTTTGTGCGCTTCCCAGACATCGTAGAAATCATCAGGCCTATTGGCGGTGTTATTGGTGGCGAGCGCCGCAGACAAGTCGCGCCAGGCGGCCGTTTCGGCGGCGGTTTTGCTGCGCCACCAGAAAATGCCCGCCGACGCCAAGAGGGCCACGACGCAGATGCCGATCATCAGGCGGTTGCCGTGAACTTCGATAAAATTCGCCAGCTTATCGGCGATTTTACCGAGCTCGTTGGTCTGCAAATCGTGACGATGTTCGCTTTTCATGGCTCTGCTCGCGGTCTAGGCCTCCCTGGCGCGAGTATAGGCCGCTGCTGAACAAGCGTCAAGAGGCGGTCAGTCGCCGCCTGTATCCGTTTCACGAAGCTGTCTGCCCAGATGACTATGGCGACGCCCGTACGTGAAATAAATCGTCAGACCGATCGCCAGCCAGCCAAAGAGGCGATACCAGTTTGCGGCCGGCAGAGAGAACATCAGCATAAGACACGCGCCAATTCCCAGCACCGGCACGAGCGGGACGAGCGGGCAGCGGAAGGGGCGCGCGGCCTCGGGATTAATTTTCCGCATGATGAGCACCGCCGCGCAGACGATGGTGAACGCGAAGAGCGTGCCGATGTTCGTGAGATGCAATAAAAAATCGATCGGCAAAAACCCGGCGAGAGTGCCGACGAACAGTCCCACGAGAATCGTGCTCTTCCACGGCGTGCGAAATCGCGGATGGACGTCGGCAAAAAAGCCCGTCGGCACGAGCCCGTCGCGGGCCATCGCCAGAAAAACCCGCGGCGCACTGAGCATCATCACCAGCAGCACCGACGTAATTCCCGCAACGCCCGCGGACGCAATCAGAAATTCGGCCCACGGCAAGCCGGCGCTGTGGAACGCCTTGGAAACGCCCGCATTCGCGTCGATCTGGTCGTATTTGACCATGCCGGTCAAAACCGCGACCACGCCCACGTACAAAACAGTGCATAAGAGCAGCGAGGCGATGATGCCGATCGGCACGTCGCGCTGCGGATTGCGGGCCTCTTCGGCATGAGTCGAAACCGAATCGAAGCCGATGTATGCGAAGAAGATGATTGCCGCTCCGGCCAACATTCCCACCGGCTCTCCCGAGAGTGTTGTCTGGCCGGCCACGGAATGGCCGAAGAAGCTGATTCCGGTCCAGCCATAAGGCGCGAAGGGATGCCAGTTCTCCGGATCGACATAAAACGCCCCCACAAAGATCACAAACACTACGGCGGCCACCTTGATGAAGACCATGAGCGCGTTGAAGCCTGCGCTCTCCTGAATTCCCTTCACCAGGACGGCCGTGACGATGGCCACGATCAGAATGGCCGGCAAATTAAATAGCGACGACGTGCTTTCGAATTCGCCGGTGGCCTTGTTGTAGATGATCGCCGCGCCTTTCACGGCTTCAGGGAATTCAAAGTTGAATTTCGCCAGCACTTGTTGAAAATAGCTCGACCAGCCGTTCGCCACGGTGGCAGCGCCGACGGCGTACTCCAAAACCAGGTCCCATCCGATGATCCACGCAAACAGCTCGCCGAGCGTCGTATAGGCGTACGTGTACGCGCTCCCCGCCACGGGTGCCATCGACGCAAATTCAGCATAGCAGAGCGCGGCGAAGATGCAGGTCACCCCGGCGACGACGTACGACAGCATGAGCGCCGGTCCGGCGGTATGGTGCGCCGCTTCGCCGGTGGCGACGAAAATGCCGGCGCCGATCACGGCGCCGACGCCCAGGGCCGTGAGCGTCACCGGACCCAGAACGCGCCTGAGCCGATTGTCGCCGGCCATTTCATCGAGCAAAACTTTGAGCGATTTCTTCGCGAAGAGTTGATTCATGAGTCTCGTAGAATCAAGGGCTTTTAAGGTCTTGCATCCCGCTGATTGCAGTCGCAGGGCCGCGAGTGAAACGAGAGTACAGCAGCCCGGCGCGCGTCGCAAGGCCGGGCAATGCGTCACCCGATGTGCTGGAGTTCCTGCGCAGTTTAAGCTGGTGGTCGGCTGTCATGGTTGATCGAGCCAGTTGTTGTCAGCCCCAATCTGCGCAGGCTGAAGCCTGAGCTGCGCGGGCGATAGCCCGCGCGTCCCTCCCCCCGTCCACCGGGGGATCGAGGGGGGGCGTCGGCGCGTCTCGGTGCATCTAACCGCGAACTGGTGACTGCGATGCGCACGTTGAGCGCGCACTCCACGGGGC
>DATGKC010000428.1:0-5557 GCA_035294845.1 Planctomycetaceae bacterium
GTGAGAATGTGGCCGTTCACGTAACTGTTTTCGGGATCGGCCAAAAACAAAGCGCCCACGGCGATTTCGTCGACGGTCGCGGGGCGGCCCAGCGGGACGTGGTCGAGCATGCGCTGCACTTTCTCGTGAAACTTTCCGCCCTCGCCGTAGAAAAGCTGCCTGGTCCCCTCGGTCAGCGTCGATCCCGGCGCGATGCCGTTCACCAGGATTCCGTAAGGACCCAATTCCAGGGCCATCCCGCGGGTGAGATTGACTACGGCCGCCTTGGCGGCGATGAACGCGCACTGCAAGCGCAGTGGAACAAGCCCGGCGATCGAGGCGATGTTGATGATTCGCCCCGATTTCGTGGCCCGCATCACCCGTGCCGCCGCCTGGCTCATCTGAAATACGCCGTCGAGATCAACGGCAAGAATCTTGTCCCATTCTGCCTTCGGGAATTCGTCGATCGTCACTCGATGCGCGAGTGTATTGATGCCGGCGTTATTCACCAGGATGTCGAGCCGGCCGAATTCCTGGACGACTTGGCCGATCACCTGTTCGATCTGTGCGGCATTGGTGACGTCCAGTTCGAATGCCGGCTGCCCGACTTTCGCCGCCGATTGATGGACTTCACCCAAGAGGTCGGTGAACACGACGCGCGAGCCGTTGGCCGCAAATCGGTTGGCGATTTGTTGCCCGATGCCGCGCGCAGCGCCCGTTACGAGGCTGACTTGGCCCTCCAGGTTGCATTTCATCGTCGGCTCCAGAGCGGCATTCAGTTCGGCGTTAGGGCACGAGCCACGCCGCGGGTTGTTCGATGCCTTCTCGCAGGTCGCTGAGAAACCGGGCGGCCGGCGCTCCATCAACCACGCGATGATCGAAAGTCAGGCTCAGCGTGACTTGTTCGCGCGGAACAATCGCATTCTCATAAACGGCCGGTTCGCGCGAGATGCAACCCACCCCCAGGATCGCGCACTGCGGCAGATTGATGATCGGCGTAAACGCATCGATCCCGAACATTCCCAGATTCGTGACTGTGAATGCGCCCCCCTGCATCTGGTCAGTCGAGAGTTTGCCTGCGCGGGCCAGCTCGGCCAACCTGCGGCTTTCGGCGGCGAGCTCGCGAAGCGTGAGCCGATTGACATCACGGATGACGGGCGCCAGAAGTCCCGCCTCGGTATCCACGGCGACGGCGATGTGAATGTCTTCGAGCACAACAATCTGTTGTTCGCACCATTGGGCCCTCAGCGAGGGATGCCGAACGAGGGCGTGTGCCGTGAGCTTGACGATCAAGTCGTTGTAACTCGGTACGGTTTTGTCGCTCTTGCGCTCGGCAGCGCCGAATTGTTCGCGCAGATTGACAAGATTCGTGGCGTCGCACCGGGCTGTGATCGTCACCGCGGCGGCCTGTTGGGCGGCCGCAGACATCCTCGCCGCAATGGTGCGCCGGATGGGAGAAGCGCTGGTCGCGATAGGACCGACACCGGCCGACCTTGATGCGCCTAATGTCGGATCAGTGTGCGCGACCGCCGCCGGGGCTGGCTGTTGATTCGCCAGAGCGGCCACATCGCGCGCGCGCACCCGGCCGGTGCGGCCTGTTCCGCGAACACTCGCCGCGTCGATCCCCAATTTCGCAGCAAGCCGCCGGGCGCGAGGGCTGACTTTGGTCATCGGTGAATCGGCCGCCGGCGAAACAGGCGCCTTCGCACGGGCGCCTTCCGCCGGCGCACCTCCATTCACCGGATGCGTGGCCGCCGCCGGCACTTTCACGGGGCTGCTTCGTCCGGCAGTCGTCTCGAAGGGCGCGGCTTCTTCTTTCTCAACCAGGTACGCCAGCACCTGCCCCACCTTCACGGTCTCGCCCGGCTGCGGAGCGTCGGGAGGGATCCGCAAAATTCCCTCGTCGAACGATTCGATGTCCTGGGCCGACTTCTCTCCTTCGAGCACGAACAGCGCCTGTCCCCGCTCGACGAATTCGCCGTCGCGCTTCAGCCACTCGCCGAACGTCCCTTCGTCCATCGACCATCCCAGCCGCGGCACCACGATTTCAATGGCCATCGTGTCCCTGGTCTATTCTATTCTTCAATGAGATCCCGCACGGCTCGCAGCAGGTCGTCGAGCTTGGGGACGACTGCGGCTTCGAGCGGCGGACTGTACGGCGTCGGCGTGTGCAGCCCGTTCAGCCGGCGAATCGGCGCATCCAGGTCGTCGAAACCGCGATCAGCAATCTGGGCCGCAATTTCAGAACCGATTCCATAGGGGGCGAAACATTCGTCGGCGATCAACAGCCGTCCCGTTTTAGCGACGGATCGCAAAATCGTCTCGGCATCGAGCGGCGCCACCGTCCGCGGGTCGATGACCTCAATCGAGAGGCTTTCGGCCGCCAGCTTTTGCGCCGCTTCGAGCGCCATGGGAACCATCCGTCCGATCGCCACGACCGTCGCGTCGTTCCCCTCCAGGGCAACGGCTGCCTCGCCGAAAGGAATCTCATAGTCTTCCGTTGGAACAGGCCCTTTCAGGCCAAGCAATTCGCGAGGCTCGAGAAACAAGACCGGGTCGTTGCACCGCAGGGCATGTTTCATGAGCCCCTTGGCGTCATAAGGCGACGACGGAACGACCACCCGCAGCCCCGGGAAATGCCCGTACAGCGGATAATAATTTCCCGAATGATGCGTGGCCGCCGAGTGACCGATTCCGACGCAGCCGCGCAAGAGCACCGGCATCGTGAGCCGGCCGCTGCTCATATATTGCATCTTGGCGATCTGATTGACGATTTCGCCGACCGAATCGAGTACGAAGTCGGCGAACATGAAGTCGATCACGGGGCGCGTTCCCGTCATCGCGGCGCCGCAGCTCATGCCCACGAAGCCGCGCTCGGCGATCGGCGTATCGCACAGCCGCACCGGCCCATAGAGGTCAAACAGCCCGGTCGTCGAATTGAAATTGCCCCCGCGCTTGCCGATGCCCTCGCCCATCACGAAAATCTTCGGGTTGACGGCCATTTCTTCGGCCAGCGCTTCGTGAGTCGCCTTCATGAACGTGATTTCGCGCGTGCCCTTGGCCGGCGGACTCCCGGCATGTCGAGTCGCGACGTGCGCGGCCGGCCGCGGCGCAGCGTAGATATGATCGGCCGCGGTCGCCGGATCCGGCCAGGGGCTGTTCTCGGCGAACTTCTGCGATTCGGCGACCTCATGCGCCACTTCGTCGGCGATCGCGTCCAGCTCGTCGGCAGTCGCGATGCCCTCGGCGACGAGCCGCGCCTTGAGCCTGGCCAACGGACAGCGCTGCTTCCATTCTTCGACGTCTTCGCGCGTGCGGTAACCGAAATCGCCCATGCCTTCGGCGTGGGCCCGCGTGCGGTACGTTCGGCACTCGATCAGACTGGGGCCACCGCCAGATCGGGCGCGGCGTACCGCCTCGCCGGCGACTTCATAAATCGAGAGCACATCGTTCCCGTCGAGCTCGAAGCCGGGCATGCCATAGCATTCGGCCCGGTTCCCGACCCGCGGATTGCCGGCCGCATATTCAAACGGAACTTCCGTCGCGAACTGGTTGTTCTCGCAAACAAAAATCGCCGGCAGATCCCAGATGCTGGCGAGATTCAGGCCTTCATGGAACGCCCCGTTATTGGCCGCGCCGTCGCCGAAAAATGCAACCGCCACCTGGTCGGTCTTGAGCAGCTTGAAGCTGTATCCGGCTCCGGCAGCCTGCAAGATGCAGGGGCCGACGATGCCGCTGGTTCCCATCATGCCGACTTCGGGGCTGAATAAGTGCATGCTGCCCCCCCTGCCGTGCGAACAACCCCCCGATCGTCCGTAGAGTTCGGCCATGAGCTGCCGCGGCGTCACGCCTTTGGCCAGCGCGTGACCGTGGCCCCGGTGCGTGCTGAACACGACGTCGCGCTGGCCCAAGTGGGCGCACACGCCCACTGCAATCGCCTCTTCCCCGACATATGTGTGGCAGGCCCCGTGGACCAGGCCGCGCTGGTGAGACCTTGCGAGTTGCTCTTCGCATTGGCGAATCACCTGCATGTCGTGGTAAAGCTCGAGCAGAGTCTGTTTGCTCACATCGCTCGACAGCGTGGCCGGCGCTTCAGATTGCGGCATTGTCATTTCCGGGAAATATTGATTCAGATGTTGAGCCAATTCTGAAAGAGCGACAATTGCTCTTTCAGCACGGGCCACTGGTCAACGCGGAAGACGAGGACGGCCAGACCCAGGTAGAACGTGCCGCATGCGAAGAGCCCAACACGGTAATACCATCTCGGCCGAAGCTGCACGGGCAAGAACCGCGTGTTGATCCACAGAATGAGAAACGACGAAACGCCCAGCGCGATGTTGCCGACGTTGGCAACGACAAGAAACGCGGCCTTGGGCGAGAAGTAGACCCCGAAGATCAGCAAGCTGACGCAGCACCAGAGCACATATCCCACCAAGAGCGAATAGTAAATGACTCGCACTTCCCCGCGGTGCATGTTGTTCCGCACATGAGGATTGGCCGACCAGATCACGTCGGTCCAGCGGCGGCAGACTTCGTCGACGGTTGACATCTGGCTGGGAAGCAGAATCATCAATCCCACGACAAGCATGATGAGCCACAGTACCAGGCCGAGCTGCGGATCGATTCCCGGCATGTGCCTCAGCCCATCGGCAGAAATGACCGGCTGCGCCCAGCCAAAGCGCTTTTCCGGAGAAACCTGCGTCAGCGACGAGTACCCCGAAAACTCCATCGACAGCAGCGCGGGAAGGGCCATGCCGATGAAACAGCCCGGCGTCCAGACCCACCACTGTTCGACGAGAATGTAGCGCCACCAGCCACGCCACTTGCGAAGATTGTCGGCCGTCGGAAGAAACACTGTTCCCAGGTGACTGAGCGTGATCTGTTTGCCGCCAATGGCGCTGGGAATCGCTCCGACCCGGCTCCCCATGCCCCAACCCTTGTCGCGCACGTAATTGCTGTAGAGCGAGTTCGACAATCCGCCGCCGCCTGCCACGCCGGCGAATGCGGCAATCACGCTGATGCCCGCCAGATCGAGCACGGGCATGGGCCCGCCCCCAAAGTAAGCGGTTATCGCATTGACCGCCTCGGGGTTGCCCAGCGCATCCTTCGTGGGAACTGTTCCAAACTTCAGAAATCCGGAAAACACGTTCCACCAGCTTGAGGGACTTACCAGCCAAACGCCCAAAACCAGCGTCGTCGCCAAAACGAAGAACACTTTGACCGACATAATCGCCTGCAGCGTGTTGTAGATTTTGCCCCCGAACAGGACGGGCAAAACGATCAGCACGATGCAGCCGTAGGCAATCATCAGGATGAAAGTGCGATCGGATTCAATCGGAGGCCGGCCCAGCCATGCCGCGCCGAACACGCTGGCCGCGTTGAAGGCCAGTCCCGGAATCATCCCGCCGGTGCTCAGGAGCAGGAAGAACCCGACCCAGAAGCGCGGCCCGGGACGAGTCCGCAAGAAACCGGTGAAAATCGGCTCACCGCAATAGAGCGCATACCGCCCGCACTCGATGTTGTAAAAGACTTGCAGAAGAATGGAGATCGTGGCCAGCCACATCAGCCCGCCGCCGTA
>DATGKC010000429.1:0-9969 GCA_035294845.1 Planctomycetaceae bacterium
CCGCGGATTTCGCGGATACGCGCGGATAGATACGAACGACGCGGCTCTGGGCAAGCGCGAGTTCGATCGCGCGTGGGTTGACATGGGAAGCAACTCGTCGAGGCACGCCAGTCGTGCGGTTACTGGCTTGGGTGGCAGAGCGCGCCCTGGAGAGCACAAACCGCATCACGCGGAACGTGATGCCTACAGTACGCATCACGCTCTGCGTGATGCGTGACTTTCCTGCCCGCGCCAATCCCACCATCCAACGGGTTGGAGCGCAACCTCCGCGACATGAACACAGTGCCCACAATGATCAGACGAACAAGCGTTCGGCATGTGGCCGAAAAAGCGGCAGACTACAGCACCCAGCCCGAACGGTACGGCCGCTTCACGATGATATCGACTTCCGGCGCGTTGGCGGCTCGCAGGTTCTTGGAATCCCATTCGATCTTCTTGCCGTCCGATTCGGGGCCTTTGCCTGCCCAGACGGCGAGATTCCCCAAGAGAATCGTCTCGGTGAGCGGGCCCGAGTAATCCGAGAAATTCGAAGCGGCCGGCGGGCCGCCTTTGATGGCGGCGACATACTCCTCGAAATGGCCGGGCGATTTCACGAACTCGACTTTCGGGATTTCCACTCCGCTCAACAGGTTGAACGATCCGCAATAATCCCGGTGCGCGTGGAGCGTATCCTTTTCGCCCACGATCAAGGCGCCCGATACCGGAAGCTCGTTGCCGCCGAACAACTCTTTGGGCGGCCGTTCGCCTCCGTCGTACCAGGTTACGGGAATCGCCGGCCGCGAGCTGGTGGCCGGAAACATGAATTTGATGACCGACCAGGGGGGATAACTGTCGCGATTGTGCCCGCCATGTTCGGCTTCAATCGAAGTGGGATTCTTAAGATCGAGCGCCATGAACGGCATGTTGAACGTATGGCAAGCCATATCGCCCAGAGCGCCGGTTCCAAAGTCCCACCAGCCGCGCCACGCAAACGGATGGTAACCATCGGCATATTCGCGAAACGGGGCAGGCCCGATGAACAGGTCCCAATGGACGGTCTCGGGAACTTTTTCGGCCGGTTTCGGGCGATCGCCCCCCTGCGGCCATTTCGGTCGGTCGGTCCAGACGTGCACTTCCTTGATCGTACCGAGATGGCCACCTTTCACAACCGCGGCGGCCTTTCGGAGCGAATCGTCGGCCGTCCCCTGGTTGCCCATTTGGGTGGCGACTCTCATTTCGCGAGCCACCTGGGCCATCAATCGGGCCTCAGAGACCGAATGCGTCAACGGCTTCTGGCAAAAACAGGCCTTGCCCATTTTCATGGCCATGATCGAGGCGAAGGCGTGGTGATGGTCGGGAGTGCTCACCGTCACCGCGTCAATGTTTTTCCCGATTTCCTCGAGCATCTTGCGGTAATCGTTAAACCGCTGTGCGCTGGGAAATTTCTTCGTGGCGGCATTATCGAGCCGCGCGTCGTCGATGTCGCAGATCGCGACCACGTCGCCGTGCTTGCCTGCGTCTTCCGAATCGCTGTCTCCCTTGCCGCCGATCCCGATGCAGGCAAAGCGCACGCGTTCGTTGGCCGAGGTGCTGGCCTTGGCCAATACGCCGCCCCCCGCCCAAAGCCCGATGCCGATAGCGGCGGATTCCTTGAGGAAGGTTCGGCGACTGGATCTGCGCGACATTATTTATGACTCCGAATGCTGAATATTGGCGAACGCTGACACAAAAACCGACGAACTGATACATTACCATTCGATTTATTGGTCCGCAACCGGGAGACCGACTCATGAACCGTAAGGCTACGTTGATCGCCCTGTTGCTGGGAATTGAGTGCCTGGGCGCCAAATTGCCCCGGCTATCGGCGGACCAGCGCGCGCCGGCGCGGGATTTTTCATTCGCGCAGACGTCGGATTCCAAGACAAAAGCCACCGCCAAATCGCCTGCGAAGGGGCTTTCTGCCGAGCAAAAAGCGGCCGTCGCGGCCATCGAAAAACTCGGGGGCAAGATCAGCTACGACAAAACCGGGTCTGTATCGGGCATCGACCTGCGCGATCAAAGAGTCCTGCCGGATGAGCTGAGCGTGCTCTCGGAGTTCCCGCACCTGAAAACGCTCGTGCTTTGGGGACCGCGCATCACGAACGCCGCCCTGGAGAAGCTGGCCCCTTTGAAAGACCTGACCGAGCTCGACCTCGACAAGTGCACCGGGGTGAAGGATGCGGGGCTGGAGCACCTCACGGGCCTCGTCAATTTGCGCTCCATCAGTTTGAGGCAAGCCAGCATCTCGGACAACGCGCTGACGATTCTTAAGAAGCTGCCGAAGCTCGAACAACTTCACCTGCTGTATACGCGGCTGTCCAACGAGGGACTTGTCGAGCTGGAGCACATGCCGCAAGTCACGCTGCTCGATGTGCGCGGCTGCGCGTCGATCACCGACGCCGGACTCGATCATTTGAAAGGGCTCGTCAATCTCAAGGTGCTCAAGCTGCGAAATTTCGGAGTGACGAATGCGGGGCTCGAGAAACTCAAACGACTCACAAAACTGCGGGCTCTGGCGATTGAGGATTCTGAGGGAATCAATGATCAGGGTATGGCCGCGCTGGCCGATATGACGGGCCTGGAAGACATCACGCTCATGCGCGACGGGGTCTCGGACCAGGGGCTAAAATACCTGGCGAAGATGAAGGGGCTCAAGCGGCTCAGTCTGCGCGGATGCAACAGCGTCGCCGGAGCGGGCCTGGAAAACCTGAAGAGTCTCGGCAACTTGCGAACGCTCATTTTGAGCGAAACGCAGGTCAACGATGACGGCCTGGCTCACGTAGCAAAGTTTTCGAAGCTCGAATCGCTCGATCTATGGCACACCAAGATTTCGAACTCGGGCCTGGCTCATCTCAAGGGATTCTCGAATCTTAAGACGTTGATTCTCAAGGAGACCGACATCGGCGATGACGGGCTCAAGCCGCTGGCCGGGCTTACGAAACTCGAATCGCTCGACCTGAGCGGCACCAAGGTGACCGACGCGGGACTTGAGCATCTCGCGGGCCTTAAGAATCTCAAGTCGCTCGACCTCAAGATTACGAAAGTCACAGACGAGGCCGTCGGCAAGCTCAAATCGCGGATCGGCAAGCTGAAGGTGATACGGTAGCCGAGGAAACGCCGACGGCGCTCGGTTCAACGCCCAAATCGCGCCGCGTCTGCTGGACTTCAGGCTTCAACCCGCGCAGCTTGGCGCCGAGCATGATCTGGCTCACGCAACCATGACAGCCAGCGCGCACCACCTGGTCAGGTCTCGCAGCGGAGGGAATTGAAAAATGAAAAATGAAAATTTGAAATTGAAGAATGGAAGTGCCAGAGCGCTCGATTGCGTGACAGGGCCTGATGTGCACGAGGCCGATGTACCGGGCGCTTTGCAGCGGCGAGCCCGGGATTATTCGGGATCAAGATAGATCGAGTCGCTGGCGCGGACAATCCACCATTGCCGCTCGACCGGTTGGCCGATGATGCTCCCGTAATTCGGGCGGATAAACAGGTCCAAATCTCGCATCTGGCAGAATCCTTTCAAACGGTCGATTTCACTCGGATTCGGTTCCCGACGCCATTCGCTCCAGAATATCCCGGAGCGCAACGAGTCGCGTCGCCGCAGTTGAAGGAACGCCATCAGTTCGTCAAAGTTTGCAAACGAGGCCCCATCGATCACCAATCGATCGCCATCCCGGTTTTCATTGATACAGATGCATCCGGGACGCAACTTGGGTTCGGAATAGAATCCAAAAAGCGCGTGTCCCAATCCCTCACAGTCTAGGTCGCGTCCATGAGCTGCCGACTGCCTCACTGAACGGATCTTGTCGAGAAACGCAGCTATGGCAGCGTGGACGCGGCGAGATTGCAGAACAATAAGCGCCTTGCCGCGCGGCGAGGCATACATGGAGCCCGGTCCTGCGAGCTCTTCCCATGAATCCGGCTCAATCGAAGTCGTGATCCAAAGCAAGAGCCACGGGCTGGCCTCAAACACTCGGCACCCGTCGTTCTGGCGAAATGCAAAATCGCCCACCGGGTATGTGCGCGAAAAAGGGGCGTCACGCAGACCCACATAGGTTGCTTTGACGCCAAACGACTTCGCGCAACTTAGCGCTGCCTCCTGAAGCGGCTGCGCTGCGTGGAATTCCATCCAAAAGATTGGTTCATAGACAGCTTTTGCGATGCGATCCGTAAGCATGCCGTGCTGCACGGCCCAACACGCAACCCAGAAGCTCAGCGGATATGCCAGCCCTGTTGCAGCAATCACCGCGACACGCTTCGCCCACCGCTCCCGTCGATTGACGACTCGCACTGTCAGCCAGATGCAGAACGCGGCCGCCAAAGGGGGAAGAAGAATCGTCATGCGGGGATCGTACCGGCCCTTCAGATTGCCGGGAAGACCGACTGGGAACCGCCGCGGGCAATCGACCGGGATTCATTTGCGCAGCGGTCGGCGGTATCGTGGACGAGATGGCCGACACCCCTCGATGCCGACTCTGCCTGCCTCACTGGGGGTGGTTCCTGCTGGCGGCGATCGTGCTGGTGGTCATCGCACCATGACAGCGCACCACCGGGCCAAACTGCGCAGCCTGAAGGCTGAACTCCAACAGCGTTCGCTCGGCCGTCCCGATCTGCATCAAACCGTGCGATACGAGCCCGAATTCAACGCGCCATAGAACACCGCCGCTCCTCATTTTTCAATTTCAAATTTTCATTTTTCATTTTTCAATTTTCAATTCCCTCCGCAAACTCCGGCGGCGCCCCGCAGCCGGCTCGCGCCTCTGGCTACAGGAATCCGACGCCATCGTTTACAATGCTTGCCGGTTTCGTCGCCGCGGCCTCGACAGAGAATTTCATGATCACACCCGAAAACGTGCTCTTGCCGAAGGGATTTCGCGCTGCCGGCGTTCATTGCGGGATCAAGCAAGACCCGGCGGCCTTTGATCTGTCGCTGTTTGTGGCCGATCAGCCGGCGGTGGCGGCCGGCGTCTTTACGACCAATCGCGTGCACGGGGCGCCGGTCAAGGTGTCGCGGAGCCGCGTTCCGCGTTCCAGCGCTCGCGGCGTGATCATCAATTCGGGAAACGCCAACGCCTGCACGGGAGAGCAGGGAATCGCCGATGCGCGGTGGATGACGGCGGAAACGGCCGCGCAAATCGGCTGCGACGAGCACGACATTCTCGTGTGCTCGACCGGTGTCATCGGGCGATTTCTGCCGCGCGACAAGCTGGGGGCGGGCATCCCCGCCGCGGCGGCGCAGCTCGATGCCGGGCCGACCGGGTTTCTCGGCGCGGCGCAGGGCATGATGACCACCGACACGTTTCCGAAACTGGCGACGCGCACAGGCCATCTGGGCGGCGCCGACATCACGATCAGCGGGGCTGCGAAGGGAGCCGCGATGATCGCTCCCAACATGGCAACGATGCTGGCGGTCATTCTGACGGACGCGAAGTTGCTTCCGACCGACGCGCAGGCGATGCTCCGCCGCGCGGTCGATCGCAGCTTCAATTGCATCAGCGTCGAGGGGCATATGAGCACGAGCGACACGGTGCTGTTATTGGCCGGCGGCGCGGCGGCGCCCGGGCCGCTCTCGACGCACGACAACACGCGGTTCCAGCAGATGCTTGACGAGGTCGCTTCGGACCTCGCGCAGGCGATCATCGCCGACTCCGAAGGGGCCGATCACGAAATCACGATCGACGTGCGGGGCCTGAGAACGCGCGACGAAGCCCGCCGAGTGGCCCGCGCGGTGGCCGAATCGCCGCTGGTCAAGACGGCGATCGCGGGGGGCGACCCGAACTGGGGTCGCATCGTTTCGGCAGTCGGTTATGCGGGAGTCGATCTCGAAGAGCGCGACATCACCTTGAGGCTCAATGACTTGCTGCTGTATGAATCCGGTGCGCCCGTGGCTCATAGCGCGGCCGACGTTTCGGCCGGGCTGAAAGCCAATCGCCGGGTGCACATCGAGCTCAGCTTTCGCCTGGGGCGCGAAGCCGTAAGGTTCTGGACGTGCGACTTGACGAGCGAGTACGTGCGGTTGAATGCCGATTACACAACGTGATTCACGGACGAACCGGTGACTGCTGCCGCCGACGTTTCCAGTCCTGACGCCGTCGAGAATTTGACGCTCGAATTCGGGCGGTATCTGTGGACGCATCTTGCGCGGCGGAGTCCTTCGATCTTCGAGCGGCGCTGGTGGGACGATCGCATTCTGGCCTGGGCGATGGCCGATGAATCGGTGAAGGTCCAGATGTTCCGATTCATCGACGTGCTGCCCACGCTCCGATCGCGCGAATCGATCACGCGGCATCTCCAGGAGTATTTCGACGAGGTCTCAGAACACCTGCCTCGCGCGGCGCGACTGGCGCTGGATGTCTCCCAGCCCGACTCGGTGCTGGGAAGGGCCCTGGCAATGACGGCCCGGCGCAACGCATTGCGGATGGCGCGGCGCTTCATCGCCGGAACGGAAGTCGAAGAGGTCCTGCAAACGGTGGCGCGGCTGCGCAAGCAGGGTTTCGCCTTCACGCTCGACTTTTTGGGCGAAGCGATCATCAGCGAAGACGAGGCCGACGCCTACCTCTCGGCGTACCTCAAGCTGATGACGGGGCTTACGCCGCTGGTCAATGATTGGCCCGAAAATTTTCAGATCGACTGCGACAACAGCGGGCCGATTCCGCGCGTCAACCTGTCGCTCAAACTCTCGGCGCTCTATAGCCAATTCAACCCCATCGACCCGCGCGGGACGGGAGAGGGGGTTAAGTCGCGGTTGAGGCCGCTGTTGCGCGCGGCGCGCGAGTGCGGCGCTTACCTTCACATCGACATGGAGCACTATGCGTATAAGGACCTGACACTCGATATTTTCAAGGACGTGCTCGGTGAAAAGGAATTCCGCGATATTTGCGACGTGGGGATCGTCGTTCAAGCCTACCTTCCCGATGCCGAGCGCGATCTGGCGGGCCTGCTCGAGTGGGTGAAAAAGCGGGGGACGAGCGTGTGGGTTCGGCTGGTCAAGGGGGCTTATTGGGATTATGAGACCGTCGTGGCTCGCGCCTCGGGTTGGCCTATTCCCGTCTATCAGCGCAAGTGGCAGTCGGACGCCAGCTTCGAGCGGCAATCGCGGTTTCTGATGGAAAATCACGCGTGGCTGCGGCCGGCATTCGGCAGCCACAATCTTCGGAGCCTGGCGCACGCCGTCGCCTGGGCCCGACATCTGAAAATGCCGATCGGCTCGTATGAAATTCAAATGCTCTACGGCATGGGGGCCGAACAGGCGCAGCTTTTTGCCGAGTTGGGCCATCGCGTTAGGGTCTATACGCCGTTCGGCGAGTTAATTCCCGGCATGGCGTATCTGGTCAGGCGGTTGCTGGAAAACACGTCCAATGATTCGTTTCTGCGAGCCAGTTTCGCAGAGCATGTGTCGATCGAGGAGTTGCTGATGAAACCCGACAGTCGCGCCTCTGCGCAGCCTCCCCCCGCCGAAGGGCCCCGGGGAAATCAATTTCGCAACGAACCGCACACCGATTTCAGCCGCGCTGAAAGTCGCCGGGCGATGCAAGAGGCGCTCAAGTCGGTCGCCGGCAAGCTGGGTGACGAATATCCGCTCGTGATCGCCGGCAAGCGCATCGAAACGAAACAGGCGATCATTTCGCGAAACCCGTCGCGGCGCCGGCAGATCGTGGGCAAGACCGCCAGCGCCACCGTCGAACACGTGGGCGCCGCTTTGCTGGCGGCCCGTGCCGCGCTGCGACAATGGTCGTGCACCGAAACCGACTTCCGGGCTGAATACATCGAGCTGGCGGCGGCCAAGATGCGCGAGCGGCGATTCGAGCTGGCGGCGTGGGAGGTCTACGAGTGCGGCAAGCCCTGGGCCGAGGCTGATGCCGACGTCGCCGAGGCCATCGACTTCTGCGTGTATTACGCCGGCCATATGCGCGCTCTGGCGCGCCCGCGTCAAGTCAATCTGCCGGGGGAGGAAAACAGTTATTTCTACCGGCCGCGCGGCGTGGCGGTCGTGATCGCTCCCTGGAATTTTCCGCTCGCCATACTCACGGGAATGACCGTCGCGGCCCTGGTCTCGGGGAATACCGTGGTGATGAAGCCGGCCGAGCAGTCGCCCATCATCGCCGCCAAACTGATGGAGATTCTCGAGGAAGTCGGCGTTCCCGACGGCGTCGTCAACTACTTGCCCGGAGTCGGCGAAGAGATCGGCCCCGAGCTTGTGGGGAGCCCCGAAGTCGATTTGATCGCGTTCACCGGTTCGCAGGCAGTCGGGCTGGGGATCAATGAGCGGGCGTCGCACACCGATTCGCGTCAGGAAGGTGTAAAGCGCGTCATCGCCGAAATGGGAGGGAAAAACGCGATCATCGTCGACGATGACGCCAATCTCGATGAAGCGGTTCAGGGAGTTCTGACGAGCGCGTTCAGCTATGCCGGTCAGAAGTGTTCTGCCTGCTCGCGGGTGATTGTGCTGGAGGCGGCCTACGGCGAATTCGTGAAGCGCCTGGTGAACGCCACCAAAAGCCTCAAGATCGGCGCCGCCGACGAGCCGGGCACGATTGTGGGCCCGGTCATCGACGACGAAGCTCAAAGACGAATTCGGCAGTACATCGAAGTGGGCAAAACCGAGGCCACCCTGGCGATCGGCTGCGACGCCGGCGAGCTGGCGGAGACGGGCTTTTTCATCGGCCCGCACGTCTTCGTCGATGTGGCTCCTGCAGCCCGCATCGCCCAGGAGGAAATCTTTGGCCCCGTGCTGGCCCTGCTCAAGGCCCGCGATTTCAACGAAGCGCTCAAGATCGCCAACGGCACCAAATACGCCCTCACCGGCGGTGTTTTTTCGCGAAGCCCGGCGAATCTCAAACGGGCTCGGGACGAGTTTCAGGTCGGAAATCTTTATCTCAACCGGGGTATTACGGGGGCCCTCGTCGAGCGGCAGCCGTTTGGCGGGTATAAGATGTCGGGCATCGGTTCCAAGGCCGGCGGTCCCGATTATCTGTTGCAGTTCCTGATCCCCGTCAATGTCACCGAAAACACGCTCCGCCGCGGGTTCGCACCGCCGGAGGACAAGTTGACATCCTAATGCGCGTTACCGAGCTCATCGCGTATCATGTCAAGATTCCGCTCAAGAAGACGATTCGCCATGCTTCGTTCACGCGGAACGAAAACGACTCGGTGGTGATTTGTTGCCGGCTGGATGAGGGCGCCGAGGGGTGGGGCGAAGGACTTCCGCGCGAATATGTCACCGGCGAAACAATCGACAGCATTTTCGCGCAGCTTCGCGAGACCGACTGGAGGCGCGCGCTGGGCGATCGAGTGAGCGGCCTTCCCGATGCCGTCCGATTGTGCGAGGGGCTGCGCCTGGCCGGAACCAGTGCGCCTGGGAAACGCGATTGCTTCGGAAACGCGGCGCGGTGCGCCGTTGAGATTTCCGTGCTCGACGCCATCTGCCGTGCCCTGGGCGTGCCACTGTTCACAGTGACCGCAGTGGTCCCCGAGACGCTCGCCATCCGTCAGCAACAAGCGCGCGTGCGCTATAGCGGCGCCTGGACCCCCTCTTCTCCGCCCTCTGCCTTCCGCGACCGGCTCGGATGCTGGAAGCTCAAAGTGTTCGGCTTTCACCAGGCGAAAGTCAAGGTGGGCGTTGACGGGTTCGATGACGCGGTTTCGGTCGGTCGGCTGCGGCGCGTGATGGGTCCGGCGACCGACATTCGCGTCGATGCCAACGAGGCCTGGAGCTGCAATAATCTCGAGCAGAAACTCGCACCCCTGGCGGCGCTTTCCATCACGGCCGTGGAACAACCCGTCCCTCATGCTGAGGTCGATGGGCTTGCGGCGATCCGCCCGCGGTTGGCCGTTCCGATCTTGCTGGATGAGTCGTTGTGCAGCCTCTCGGATGGCCGGCGCGCCATCGAACGCGGGACGTGCGATTTGTTCAATATCCGCCTGTCGAAATGCGGCGGATTCATCAACTCG
>DATGKC010000430.1:0-2082 GCA_035294845.1 Planctomycetaceae bacterium
GCTCGAAGATATCTTATGGGCCGTGCTGACGAGCAAGGAGTTTTTGTTTGTTCATTAAACATGGAACCTGAAAGATGACTAAGAGTGAAATCGAACGACGCCTCGTCGAACTTGAGTCCGAGGTGGCGCGACTCAAAAAGGTCGGCGGCAAGTCTGCACCCGGACGAGCGGGGTGGTGGCAGCAAATTGCCGGCTCATTTGCTGACGATCCTGCACATGAGGACGCGATGAGGCTGGGTCGCAAATACAGAACGAGCCTTCGGCCAAAGACGCGAAGGCGACGCAATGGTCGTGCTTGATACGGATCACATTACATTATTGGAGCGCAATGACTCACCGGCCTCTCGGCGTCTTCTGGCTAGGTTGGACTCGCTTAAGGCAGACGATATTGCCCCGACCATCGTGAGCTATGAAGAACAAACACGTGGCTGGTTAGCATACTTGGCGAAAGCTGCGACCTTGACTGCACAAATTAATGCATATACGAGGCTCAAAACGCACCTGCGAAACTATTGTCGAATCTCGGTACTGGATTTTGATGATAATGCTGCTGTGGAATACGATCGACTTCGCAGTGCTCGCGTTCGCATTGGAACAATGGATTTAAGAATTGCGGCGATTGTGTTAGCGAATGATGCAACGCTTTTGTCCCGAAACATCGGCGATTTCCGTCGAGTTCCCGATTTAGAGGTCGATGACTGGACAGTCTCGTGATTCGATTGAATGCAGTTTTTGTGATGTTTTCGCGTTAATTCACGTTGATTTCCGGCTGAATCGACAACATAAACAACACACGCAAGTTAGCTCGATTGACAGGCATCCGCGCATGAACCGATTATTCCTCGCTGCCGCGATGACAATTGCCGGCGTGGCTCCAGATTTTGCGCCCCGCATCGCTTGGGCGGACGACGCCGCGGCGCCGACTTACGAAAAGCACGTCGCGCCGTTTTTCAAGACGTATTGCGTCGGCTGCCACGATGGTGACGACGACAGCAAAGGGGGCTTGAACCTTCTCACGTTCAAGACCCTCATGGAAGGAGGCGATGCGGGGCAGGTGATTGTCGCGGGAAAAAGCGACGAGAGCCGCCTCGTCAAGATGCTGCTGGGAACGGCCAAACCGAAAATGCCGCCGAAGGATTCCAAGCAGCCGACTGCGACTGAGATCGAGCTGGTCAAACGCTGGGTCGATCTGGGCGCGAAAGGGCCTGCTTCGTCGGCGCCGCAGTCGGCGGCCGAACTGGTCGTCCGGCACATCGAACCGAAGGTCTCGGTGGCTGCGGCCATTTCGGCCGTCGCATTCAGCGCCGACGGCCGTTGGCTGGCCGCGGCGCGGCACCGCGAAATATTGTTGATCGACGCCGCAACCGGCAAGGTGGCGCAGACTCTGACCGGGGCCGAGAACCCGATCAACGCCGTCGCCTTCAGCCCCGACAGCCATTCTGTCGCGGCCGCCGAGGGAATGCCCAGCGTGGCGGGGCACGTCCGCATCTGGCAAATTGGCGGCAACGAATCGCGCGTTTTCACCGGCCACTCCGACTCGATCTATGCGCTGGGATACAGTCCCACCGAAAACAAGCTCGTCACCGCCGGCTACGACAAACTGCTGATTTTGTGGGACGTGGAATCGGGACAGGAACTGCACACGCTCAAGCACCATACGGGAGCGGTCTTCGCTGCAGCCTTCAGCCCGGATGGCAAGACGCTCATTTCCGCGGCGGCCGATCAGACGGTCAAATTCTGGAGTGTCGAATCAGGGCAACGGATTCTGACTCTGACCGAAGCCACAAAGGGATTGAACGCGGTTGCATTCGATCCTCGCGGCCACGAGATTGCCTCGGCCGGCGTCGACAAGATGATCCGCATCTATGAATGGAACGGCACGGCGGCGAAGCTCAAGCGCAGCGCCTTCGCGCATGATGCTCCGATCTTGTCGCTGGTCTACAGCCCCGACGGGGACACGCTGCTAACCGGCTCGGAAGACCGGCGGATCAAAGCCTGGGATTCGGCAACCCTCCAGGAACGCCACGTCTACCAGAGTCTTCCCGATTGGCCGCAGACTCTGGCAGTCAGCCGCGACGGCAG
>DATGKC010000431.1:0-8016 GCA_035294845.1 Planctomycetaceae bacterium
GTCCCAGGTGCACGAATCCCTGCTCGAAGCGCACGAAGCCGTCCGACAGCCCGAACAGAATCCGCTCGTCCTTCTCGAGCTTCATCGACCGGGTCTTCGCCAGAACGTCGCGCGGAACCTGCGGCAAGAGCTTGGCATTCGGCGGCGGCGCCGACTTCACGTCAAGGTCCCACAGGTTCTTCAGGAACTTCTGAAAATCGGCCTCGTTTCTCACCGGCAGCGAGGCCACCGTGTGCAGAGACCCGCCCTCCAGATAGGTCCGCAATCCGACCGGCTTATCCACTTCGACCCCCTCGATGAACGCGTCGAGAGTTTCTTTGAACGTCTCGTAGCCTTTCTGGTCCTTCGACAGGTCGAACAGGAACCGGATGTCCTCGTAGCCGCGGTTGATACTGGGCAGCTCGGCCGTCAGGATCGGCTTCGTTGCGCTCTGCCCTGCAGGCCGTGCCTGGGACCACCCGACCGACCCGAGAAGACAGAGTAAAAACCCGGCGGCGAGCACGCCGCGCGTCGCGCGACGGAGGCCTCTTCGACAGAACGACGCGAATTGGAAACGACCGTGCATGGCAGCCCTCCCTACAGATTCCGTGGTTTGCGAGAAGATCAGATCCGTCGAACGCCACAGGGGCATTTTCCATGCCGTCGCGGCCGGGAGCCCGGCATCGAATCAGCGCCGAGCGGGCGTGGCCCCGGCAGGCGCTCGTTCAACGACCAGACCGGCAGGCGACCGTCCATTTTGCTACCTTCCATTTGCCGCGATTGTCCAGGGAAGTATGATCGGGGCATGAGCTCATCGAACGAACTGTCGCTCAAATCGCTCAAAGGGGATCGCGAGGCGCTGCTCCTGGCGTGGAGCGACGGGCTGACGCAACGTATTCCCTGGCGCACGCTGCGCGAGAGTTGCCCCTGCGCGACGTGCCGCCAGAAGCGGGCCGAGCCGCCGCAAGCATTCAACATCCTCAAGCCCGAAGAGGCCGCCCCGGTCCGGGCGACAGGCATGTACCCGATCGGCAATTACGCCTACCAGATCGACTTCAGCGACGGTCACAAAACAGGCATCTATTCGCTCGAATTGCTCCGCGACCTGGGCCACGAACAGAACTCATCACATGCTTGATCGGCGAACGCTGCTGACGGCGCAGCAAACGCGATTGGCGTGCCGCAGCGGCGAATTCAATCAGCAAACTTCAGGGCTGGCGAGCGGCTTCGCCCAAGCCAATCTCGTGGTCCTTCCACACGAACTCGCGGCCGACTTTCTGCTCTTTTGCCAGCGCAATCCAAAGCCCTGCCCACTCTTGGATGTGACCGAGCCGGGCGACCCGATCCCCCGTAGGGCGGCGCCAGAGGCCGACCTGCGCAGCGATCTTCCGCGATACCGTGTCTGGCGCGAGGGCCATGTTATCGACGAACCCATAGACATCCGCCACCTCTGGCAAGACGATTTCGTGAGCTTTCTCATCGGCTGCTCGTTCACCTTCGAAGCGGCGCTGTTGCGAGCGGGTGTCCCGGTGCGCCACATCGAATTGGGAATCAACGTGCCGATGTACCGCACGAACATCGAGTGCCAGCCCTCGGGGATTTTTCACGGGCCGCTGGTCGTGTCGATGCGGCCGCTGGCGCCGCCCGATGCCATCCGGGCGGTGCAAATCACTTCGCGCTACCCGGCCGTTCACGGCGCCCCGATGCATTTGGGCCACGCCGATCAGATCGGCATTCGCGACCTGGGCCGCCCGGATTTCGGCGATGCCGTGCCGATTGCAAAAAACGAGCTGCCGGTCTTCTGGGCCTGCGGCGTCACACCGCAGGCCGTGGCTGCGGCCGCGCGAGTTCCGCTGATGATTACTCATAGCCCCGGTTGCATGTTCGTCACCGACCTCAGGGACGAAGAGCTGGCGTTTGGCTGAGGGCGCCGGGCGTTTTTTACGAACGCCGCCCGCGAGTTCGCGGGAGGCCCAAAAAAAATCGCGTCATGGTTGTGGCTCAGAAAAAGGCCGGTACAATCGGAACGATCGTAGCAGCCTGGCGCGGCCCGGAGCAGAGTTTCGCACTCATTTCTTCAGGGAGAGAGCATCCATGCGGGACACGAGCAGCGTTTCGAATGAAAATCAGGCTCGAAGCGGGCCGGGTTTCAACCGCCGCGACTTTCTCAAGGGTTCCAGCGTTGCCGTCGCGGCAACGGCGATAGCGACGGGTGCCGAAGATTCGATAGCACAGGACAAAAAGGCAGCCAACGTTGTTGCCGCCAAGCCAGCGCCGGTGAAGCTCAATATCAACGGTAAGACGCAAACGGTGACAGTCGAGCCGCGCGTGACGCTGATCGACGTGCTCCGCAACGATCTCAACCTGACGGGCGCCAAAGAAGTCTGCACGACGACCAATTGCGGATCGTGCACGGTGATCATCGACGGCAAGCCGGTCTACTCATGTGCCCGAACGGCCGTCGAGTGCCAGGGGAAAAAAATCACGACGGTCGAGGGCTTGGGCGATGGCAAAAATGTCGACGAGGTGGTCAAGTGCTTCGTCAAGCACGATGCCACTCAGTGCGGCTTTTGCACCCCCGGATTCGTGGTCGCCACGCGAGCTTTTTTGAACACCAAACCAAATGCCAGCCTCGATGAGATGCGCAAGGGATTGGGGGGCAACATCTGTCGCTGCGGCACCTACGACGGCGTCGCCCACGCGGCCTTGGAATGTGCTGCCGGCAAGAAAGGGGGCAAATAATCATGGCGGAACGCAAATTCTCGTGGCCTGCACGGTCCGAAACGACGTTGATTGGCAAAGACATTCCCCGAATCGACGGCGTGGCCAAGGCTTCGGGTCAGGCCAAATACACGGCCGACATCAACACCAAGGGCACTTTGTTTGCCGTCCTGCTGACTTGTCCTTATGCGGCGGCCAAAGTCAAATCCATCGACCTGGAACCGGCGAGGAAAATGCCGGGCGTGAAGTCGGTCTTTCCCTTTAAGAAAGAAAAAGACGAAATCCGCTGGGAGGGCGATCTTGTCGCGGCGGTGGCCGCCGAGCGAACTGAGCAGGCCGAAGACGCCGTCAAGGCGATCGTGGTCGAATACGAACAGCTTCCATTTTTCGTCGACGAGGCCGATGTCAAGCGGGCGGCATTCGCCGACCGAACCAAGGGGGCCGGCGGTGCCAAGAAAGGGGACGTCGAAGCGGCGCTCAAGACGGCGGCCGTCGTGCACCGCGGGCACTACGGTATCGCGACGATCAGCCACATGTGCCTGGAACCGCACGGTTCGCACTGCGGCTGGAAAGATGACGATCTCGAAGCTCATCTTTCGACTCAAAACGTCTCAGGCACTCCCGGCCAGTTCGCCGAACCGCTGGGAATCGACGCCGCAAACGTGACGGTCGTTTCGGACTATGAAGGAGGGGGATTCGGTTCGAAATTCGCCGTCGGCGAGTGGGGCGTGGCCTGCGCGAAGATGGCCAAAGAGGCCGGCCGGCCGGTGCGGCTGATGCTCGATCGGGCCACCGAACTGAAAATTGCCGGCACGCGGCCGTCGGGCTATGCCGACGTGACGGTTGCGGCTGATGCCGATGGCACGGTCGTCGCCTGGGACAGCCTTCACTGGGGAACCGCAGGAATCGGGGGGGGCGGCGTGGCCGTGGGCCAGATGCCGTACCCGTTCGACTTCCCGAACCGGTCGACCGCCCAAATCGGCATCTCGTGCAACACGGGCCCCAATCAAGCCTGGCGGGCTCCTCCACATCCTCAGTTGTGCGCGATGACGCAAACGGCGCTCGACGACCTGGCCGCCAAGCTGAACATGGACAGTTACGACTTCTTCAAGAAGAATCTGCAGTTCACGCAGTTCGGCAAAGCGGAAGTCTACGCCGCCGAAATGGAAATCGCCGCCAAAGCGATCGATTGGAAGAAGAAGTGGCATCCGCGGGGCGAGGGAGAGAAAGGCGCCGTGAAGCGCGGCCTGGGAATGGCTCTGCATACCTGGGGCGGCGGCGCAGGCGCCTGCACTTGCAGCGTAAAGGTTCATCCGGACGGAAGTGTCGAAACGTTCCTGGGCAGCCAGGATATCGGCACCGGAACGCGGACGATCATCGCCATTACGCTCGCCGAAACGTTTGGCCTGGCGGTTGAAGATATCAAGGTCAACCTCGGCTCGAGCAAGTACTCGCGATCCGATGGTTCGGGCGGGAGTATAACAGTGGGCGGCGTTTCCGGCGCGCATCGGCGCGCGGCCCAAACCGCGCTCTGGCAGATTTTCGATAAGGTCGCCGAGAAGCATAAGATCGAGTCGGCTGATGCGCTCGTCGCCCGCGGCGGTAAGATCCTGAACGGCAAAAAAGAGGTCTGCACTTGGAAGCAGGCCTGCTCGCTGTTGGGGGTCAAGCCGCTGGAGGTTCAGGGAGAAGGGCCGAAAAAGGACGGCCTGACGTCGGAGCGCGTGGGAGGCGTGCAGATGGTCGACCTTTCGGTAGACACCGAAACGGGACTCGTCCGCATCCACAAGTTCGTCGCGGTTCAGGATTGCGGCCTCATTCTCGATGAACTGACGGCCCGCAGCCAGGTGCTGGGGGCCTTGATCATGGGAATTTCCTATTCGCTCAGTGAAGAGCGGATCATGGACAATAAGACGGGCCGCTACATCAACGCCGACCTCGAGAATTACAAGCTCCCGCGCATCGGCGACGTGGGCGAATTGGTGGCCATCATGTACCAGCCCGACAGCGAATACGACAAGGGGGTCGTGGGCCTCGGTGAACCTCCGGTGATTTCGCCGGGGGCCGCCATCTCCAATGCCGTGGCCAACGCCTGCGGCGTGCGAGTTCCCATCTTGCCCTTGACGCCCAAGCGAGTTCTCGATGCCTTGAAAGGAGGGAAAGCATGAATTCCTTCGAATATGCCAGTCCCCGCAGCGAGCAAGAAGCCGTCGAGCTGCTCTCGGCACACGACGGCCAAACGGCCGTGCTCGCAGGCGGCACCGACTTGTTCAATCTGCTGCGAGCCGGCTGCATTGCGCCCAAGCGAGTCGTCGACATCAAGAACGTCGAAACGATGCAAGGTGTCTCGGCCGTCTCCGGCGGCATCATGCTCGGCGCCCTGACGACGCTCGATGAAATATTGGTTCATCCGCTGCTGCGGGACTATGGATCGCTCGTGCAGGTGGCCGATGCCGTTCACAGCATCCAGATTCAGGCCATGGGGACGATCGGCGGGGACCTCTGCCATCTCCCCAATTGCTGGTATTATCGGAACGGATATGGCCTGCTTGGTCTCGAACATGGACAGTCGCTGGTCGAGGAGGGGCGGAACGAGTTCCACGCCGTCTTCGGCAATCGCGGCCCGGCGAAGTTCGTGTCGGCCTCGCGATTTGCTCCCGCCTTGATTGCGTGGGGCGCGACGGCCCGCATCGTCGGTCCCGAGCCGGAGCAAGTGTCGGTCGTGCCGCTGGAATACTTCTTCGTCACGCCCAAATCGGCCGAGCAGGGGGTGACCGTGCTAAAGCCCGGCCAGATCCTGACGCACGTTGTGCTTCCCGAAGCGCGGGAGGAAATCGTCAGCGCCAGTTACGAAGTGCTGCAAATGGAAGGGCTCGATTGGCCCCTGGCATCAGCGGGCGTTCGCCTGGAGATTGTCGACGACGTGGTGCGCGAAGCGCGCGTCGTGCTGGGGCACGTGGCGCCGACGCCCTGGGTTTCGCTCGATGCCGCCGCGACCCTCGTGGGAAACGTCGTCGACGTGCAATCGGCCGAGGCGGCAGGCGGCGCAGCCGTCGCTCGCGCCACGCCCCTTTCGGAAAACGGATACAAGGTTCAAATCGCCCGCACCGCCGTCAAGCGGGCCATTCTGCGTGCCGCGGGACAACTGGAAGGAGCGCTGACATGAGCGACTTGAACGTGATCCATCCGTCCGACCAGCGCGGCGAACGCTGCCTGAGCCTGCGCTGCAAAAGCATGTATATCACGGTTGATCAAAGCGAGGGCGAGCACCAATCAGGCGACGGGAATTTCTGGTGCAGCAAAACGCAGCGGATGTTTGGTCCCGACGATCAACTGGTGGGCGACGAGCCGTGCCGGCTATCCGGCCGCAGTTGCTATCAAACAAACGCCTGAGTTCTTACGAGCCCATTCGGAGCAGATGCGAGGTTGCGCGCTGACTCCAGTGTGCGCTGCGTGACCTTGGCCTTAGGATAGAACCGCATTGGCCCGTTTGGATATCACCTCCCGTTATCGCTTGGTGCGTAGCGGAATGCGCCAGAGTTCAGTTGTCTGGCAATGCATGCGCCGGGGTGGATATGTGCGGCTGGGCTCGTCAGGACTTTACAATTGAAATAAGACTGTGAAGAGTCTGCGAATTCGGCTGAGGAACCAAAAGGCGCCGCGGCGGCGGCTGTCCCGGTGTTCGATAGCCTGATCTATCTGATTGCATAACTTGGTGAAACCCGCCATTTTGCCCTCCAAACTGGCGATGAGCAGTAACCGACCACTCTGGTCGCCACTCATCCAGAAAATCGAGTAGGAAATATCCCGATACGGGGAGTTTTTCGATAATCGTCGTCCAGGGATGCAAAATTCGGGCCGAATGTGACGGCGAATTTGTGTCAGGTAGCCCGAGTTTTTTTGCGGCCAGATCAGCGACCCACGCGGTGCGCAACTCCCCCGCGCTGGCCGCTTTACTGACGCTGGCCGCAAGTTCGGCAGGCGAAAGATACTTGCTTTCCAGGACCGTATGCCTTTGCCATTGTGCCCCGGCAGCTCGGGCAATTAACCGGCACAAGTTTGTCCCACAGGCGATGGGTCGCCAGGAAGGCGAGTACGGCGGTTGCCCACTCAATCAGCCCGTCGAATCTGCCGACCGTCTCTTGAACGAAGCGCAGAACCAGCGCGACGGGCATCGCTGCCGACGCCGATAAAAGACCGCAAAGACAGAATTGTGCCAGACAATGGGGAATGGGACGCATTTGACGGTCCAGCGTTATCCCGGCGCAATGCGGACGGGCGCCCTGAAGTGTAGCACAGAAACCGTCGGAGGATTTTCGTGCGCCTACTTGAGCGCTTTCTCAAAGAACCGCACCCAGTTCCGATACATGATGCCGTCAATGTCTGACTGGCTGTAGCCGCGGCGAGAAAGAATGTCGGCCACTTTGTAAAGGTCGGCGATGGTGTCGAGGTCCTTGGGAGTCTGCTCTTTGCCGAACCCGCCATCCAGGTCGGTCCCCATGCCGCAGTGATTCGCGTTGCCGGCCAATTGGCAAATGTGGTCGATATGATCGACGACTTTTTCGAGCGTGCAGGAGTCGGGCTGCGTCACGCCGATTACCCAGCCGGGGGTGAGCATCCAGGCGTCGAACGCCGCGCCGATCACCGCGCCGCGCTGGATGAGGGCTTTGATCTGATCATCGGCTAGCTGGCGGTCGCCCGGGACGAGCGCACGGCAATTGTGGTGACTGGCCAGCACAGGACCCTGGAAGATATCGAGCGCTTCCCAGAATGACTGATCGGCCAGGTGCGTGACATCGAGCAACATGCCGACTTGGTCCATTTCGCGCAAGAGCGCCGGACCTTGTGCGAGCAGACCGCCTTCGCTGCCGGTGCCGTGGCTGTAAGGGCTGACGCCGTAATGCGAAGGCCCGAGAATTCTCAGGCCCATTCCATACCATTCGGGAATTTGCGCCGGCGAAAGAATGGAGGGGCTTCCCTCCATGCTGAGAATATACCCGATGGGAAGCTTGCCGGTCGCGTCGTGTTCCCACTGGCGGACGTGATCTACAAGCGTCTGGCGATCGGGAATTTCTCGCAGCACGCCTTTGGCGACGAGGGCCCGGTAATAATAGAGTTGGCCGCAGCACGCGGCATAGCCTGCCTCGCGCGACTGGTAATGCGAGAGGGCCTTGTCCTTGCGGTGCAACCTCGGGAGCACTGTCGAAATGGTGATGCCGACGCGACCCCGGCGCAGCTCGTGCCAAGAAACGGTGTTCGGGCCCGGATAGGCTCCCGAGAACTGCGACTCGAACTCGCGGATTTTGGCCACGGGGA
>DATGKC010000432.1:0-6118 GCA_035294845.1 Planctomycetaceae bacterium
ATTCCCTCGCCCCCGGTGTCTTCGCCCTCTTCTTCGCCGGCCCCTCCCAGTTGGGCGATGAGCTGGGCGTAAAACTCGGCATAGTCTTCGATCGTCTGCGCGCCGTCCGCCTCGCCATCCAGCTTTTCCTGATCGTTGAGCTGTTTGGCCATTTGCACGACCTTCAGAGCTTCTTCGAGCGCTTTGAGGTCTTTGGCCGACTGGGCAATTTCCTTGAGCTCGAGCTTGGTGAGGTCGAGTGATTTTTCGGCCGCCTCGACCGATTCTCGGTCGAGTCCCTCCATCTTCGCCATTTCAAGCTGCTTCATCGCGCGCTGCAATGCGGCCGTCAATGGTTTCGAATTCACTTTCTGGCTGGCAAAATCAGAAAGCTCTTTCATGCGCTTTTTGATTTTCTGTTCGAGCTCCGCCTTTTTGACCGGGTCGTCGGTTTTGGCAAGCTGTTCCAGGTCGTGCTTGATCTCGTCTAATTCTTTTTGGAGACTCTTCGTCGAGCCTTCCTGCAGCTCCTTCGTCCATTTTTCCAGCTTGTCCTTATCGATGGCGCCGAATTGCTGCCCCTGCGGGTTTTGGCTCAATAGTTCTTTCAGCTTTTCGCTGCTCAGTTTGCGCCACTTGTCGCCCAGCAGCTTTTGCTGCCCGACGAGCTCTTTGAGATTGTCGGATTTATCGCCGGGCTCCATCCGCTTGAGGGCCGACTGAAGGTTCTCGATGGCCTTCTTGGTCTCTTCCGAAATCGGGCCGTCGCTCTCATCCTTCTGAAGCTGCGTCAGCCGCGTCTCGGTCGCCTTTTTGCTGTTGGCGAGCTCGTCATGACGCTTGGAAACCTGCTCGGCCGCTTGAACCTGGCCGAAGGGGTCGAACTGGTGCAGCCACCGCACGCCCGCTGCAATGAGCAGCCCGGCCACGCACACGCGCGCGACTCTGAGGCTGAAGCGAAACGGGACCACCGCAGCCGGCTGGACCTTCGCGGCCCGTTCTTCGGCCGCTTTGGCAACCAGAGATTGGTATTCGCCGGCCGTTTTTTCGATGAGCGCTACCGTCAGAAACAGGTCCTTCGTGCCATTCGTCCGATCGACGGCCCGCGCCGCCTCGACCAAGCTGGGGCGGCGATGCCAGAGCAGGCCCACAATGATCGCGGCAGCCGGAACAACCAGCAGCGACCTCGGCCTCGCCCATTCTGTCAGCACTCCCCCAAAGCGACTGATCAGCAGGAACACGGCGTAGGCGCCGCAGGAAATCAGGAAGCTGACATAAAGCCGGCTCCCGATCGAAGCCAGGCGCAGCCGCAATCCCACTCGCCGCAGCAATTGGACAGATCGGGGCATTTGAAGCATACTCTCGCCTCCCGAATGACCTGGCGGCCGCAGGATTTGCAGTACGGCAAAATATGAGTGTAACCCGAGCGTAAAGGCCGATCAAGAACGATCCGGCCGCGCTTACTTAGACCCCGCTGGAGCGAAATTTTGTCTTTTTATGAAGACCTCGATTATTTCGCATCCAATAGCCAAACCGGCCTCCCCAGCCAGCGGCGGAGCTCGGTGATCTGAAAGAACTCGGTGGCCGCATGACGAATGGCTTCCGGGTGGTACAGCGCCCCGGTTCCCCCCAGCAGGGCCCGATCCTGCGGGTCGCTTTGCAGATCGGCCAGCGACAGCCGGTTGTGGAACAAGAGCCGGCCCGAACATACTCGGCGCAAAAGTCGAAATATCTCGCGATGGTCTTGTCCGACCGCGGGCGCCACGGTGCTCCCAAAGAACAGATACTGGTACGTGTTCAAGAGCAGCGCGGTTTGAAACGGGCCGCCGAACCGGTCAATTCCGGCCGCCAGCTCGGGGAGCGTCAACCGCTCGAAACTGACGCGAGACTGATTAGCGAATTTCGCATTGAAAAGGCGGCAAACCGACAGGCACTCGTCGCTCAAGTCGATGCCCAGCGCCCGCTCACACGTCTTTTGCGCCGCGGCGTGAAACACAAAAAAGCCCTTCGAGCAGCTCAGGTCCAAAAGACTCGTGAGCGGCCTGGGGTAATAGCGAAAAAGGCCCGCCACGCGAACCGCCAGCTTGCGATGGGGAATCAGCCTGTCATCGAGCGGCGTATAGGTGTGGTTATGCGGGTAAGAATCGCTGACGAACGCCTTCGTCTCGGGCGGAACATTCCCTGCCAGCCCTTCGAAACCCGTGCACGCCAGCGACTGACAATCGACCGGCCTCAGCCGCCAGGCCAACTGGCTCCATAGGCTCGGTTGCGGAAACACGACCGACAATCGCCGACTCCTTGTCTCAAATTGGCCTGACATCGGCGGACGTGGATTGGCGCCTCTGGCTCAGATCACGGCATGGCGGAAAACAATTGCCGCCGCACGATCTCCCGTTTGTACATCGGCAGTTTAGAATTTGGAATCGTCTCGCCATCAGGAAGGATGATTCCGCCCAGCGTCTCGCCGATATGCCATTGGTCCGAGAATTGCACCCACACAATGGTGCAAAGGCTTACTTCCCGCCTGCTGCAATATCCTGGGAGCAATGCCATGGCGACTACATTTCCAGACACCGATCCGCGGCACCACACGGCCAATATCCGCAACATGTTGGATGCGGTGATCAGCCACGCGCGCGGAGACATCGACAAAGTGAGCGACCCGAAGGCGCGGGCACTGTTTGAGACGACGGCGGAAGTGCTGGAGGGCCTGAAGACGGCCTACGAGCATTTCGACAAGGGGCAGGAAGCCGGTTTCCGAGACGCGGGCCCTGCCAATTCCCGCACTGCCGATTCGAACGTCGGAGAACGCGCCGCCGCAGCCCCCGAATTAGCGGGCTTTGAAGAGTGATCGCGGTCAGCGATCAGCAGTCGAACGTGACCGATTGTCCGCCCGCCGCTCGGCTCGCAACGTCTCTTTCAGCCAGCCCCAATTGAGCGTCCACTCCAAGCGAGAGCGAACGAGCCCATTGCTTCCGCGCCGAAACTGCCACCATCCCGCGGCAATGAAGATGCATGAGACTACAAACGTCGCTCCGGCGACCGCGCCAAAGGCTTCCGCCGGCGTTAAATGTCCCTGTTCGACGAGGACCAGTGCGGCAGCCGTCAAAATCAAAGGCAGGGCCACCATGAACAGCAGACATCCCAGGGCAATGAGCAGGCTTGCCGTTCGCGCCCGCCGAAGCTGGTCTCCCACCTCGGCGGCAAGCAGCCGAATTTGCAATTCCGCCAGCGTCAAAACGTGATGCCACACGTCGGAGGCGCTGCGCGCCACCTCGCGCGCCGGCTGGTGATCGCCCCTGCCATTTACTTGCGTTTGACGATCCATGCGAATGCCGCTCCCAGCGCGAAGGCCGCAGCCAGGCAAGCCGCCGGATGCTCGACCGCCCAATCTTTGGCCTGCGACATAAGGTCGTTGAAAATGGCGGCCGGCTCGTCGCCCAGCGGCGAATCGGCCAGCTTGTCCGGCGCCGGCGGAAAATCTTCGACGCGATTGTTCATGATCATTCGGGCACCTCGTTCGTGTACGGGGCCGGCGCAGCGGGCTTTTCAGACCGCGACACGACGCCCTCGAAGCGCCGCCCCAGCTCTTGCATGGCCTTTTTCGCAACGATTCCCAATGCCAAACTCGCCAGTTCGGAAATGATCCGGCGACGCGGCGAATGCGCGGCGAGGTTGGCGCTGGAGGCCCGTGCGATGTCAGCCAGTGTGCGGGCATCCGAGTCGCCGAAGCGCCGCGACGGAACGATCAGATATCCCAGCGCCGCCGCTGCGCTTCCCCAGATCCACGGATGCTTTCGCCAGTGAACTCGCCAGTCGGTCATGGCCCGCGCCTTATTCACCAGGCCGTGCACCTCGTCGCCAAGATTGATTCGAATCTCGCGCATTTGGCGCTGGATCTCGTCAATTTCGTCGTTCTGGGTGGAAGCCATGTTCTGCTCTCACGAAAAGTGGCGTGAGAGTCCCTCGGGTAGGCTGTTCTTCAACACATCTCGAATTTGACAGGTCAGTTTTTCAGCCAGCGTGTCGTGATGGGTCACACGGCGTCCCGCCTCGACGATGGCCGTCCCCACCAGCAAACCCACTCCCACGCCCAAGCCAAACATAATCGTCACGGACGAGAGGGGGTGTTCTTCGACCAGTTGGGTTGCACGGAAGGATTTCTCCGCGCTCTGCGATTGAAATCGCCTTTTCTCTGCGACCATGGTTAAGCTCCCGCGAGCTGGATTGCTCGAAATAGATCACTTGCGCTGGATCACGAAGGCCACCATCAGCCCCGTAAGGACTCCCAGCCCGAAACAAACCGCCGCCGATTCCGTGGGCCGGCGCCGCACCATTTCTTCGGCTCCTTCGTACCCTTCACGCAACGAATCGTATCCTTGGCGCACCGACTCGGCGGCTTGGCGCGCGCCGGTTTGAATTCGCTCGGCGGCCTGTTGGGCGTAATCGCGAACCGTTTCGGTCGCCTGGCCGACGGCGCCGCCGCCGCTGGAGGTGACTTCATTGAGAAATCGTTCGACCGAATCGCGTCCCTCTCCCGTCTTCCGCTGGATGAGGCCCACCAGGCGATCGACGTTGCCGTCGAAATGCTGAACATCGTCGTTCGTCAGCTCGCCCCACTTGCTGCGGATTTTTCCTTTGATCTCATTCCAGTTGCCCTGTAAAACCTGTTGATTCAGCATGGCGCGACTCCTTTGGCACGATCAGTTGAAAGATTGATGCGCTCTGCCTCTCCATCCGGTCAAAGCGCGGACCATTCTCGTCGTTTTTACCGCAAGGCCTATGCCAAATCGGACCGCATTCGAGCGTAAACCATGATGGCCGCGGCGTTTTCAGCCGCAAAAATCGCTCTTTTTTTTCGCGTTTTCGAACGCGATCGGTCCCCACGATTCCAGCGGCGCGGCCGATGATCGACCGGGTGGTTCGTGTTCGCCGTCCCACCGATCTGGCCGCCCTTTGGCCATGCATGAGAACCGGCCGGTTTCTGTGAGCTTGGACGGCGCGCCAATCGCCGAACTATTCTTTCGAGTGATTTTTCAGGTAGCTCTGAACGATTTCTCGGCGCATTCGCATGCGCAATTCGTCGTCCAGCAGGTCGAAATGCGTCTTGCCGGGAACGATTTCGACGACGGCATCACTTCCCAGCCGCGCCAGCGATTCTTTAAGCAGCCCGCACGCGCCCTCCAGGTAGAACGTATCGGCATCTCCCATGAAGACGTGCAACTTGCCGGCAAGCTTTGGCCCCAGTTCAGGCCAGCGTCGTTCGAGAATCAGGCGGATGTCGTACTTCTCCCAGGTGCGGGTCACTTCGGTATCGACGGCGCCCGTCGTGCGGCTCCAGGCGCGCATTGGCTTGCCATCGGCGCCCCGAGGACTGAACACGGCTTCAAAGCTGTGGAGCTGCCCGCCAAATCCAAGCACATCTTCCATGTGATCGAAATCGTCGTACCACAGCCGCACCGAACCGTCGATCCTGGCGATCGGCCGGCGGTTGCCCGCCGAGTCGCGGTACATGTTTTCGCCCGTCCGATACAAGTTGATCTGCTGGAAGTCGCGAAAATCGACGGGATCGGGGGACGTGCTCCAAGTGCCGCCGAAATTTTCGGGATAGGTCACCTGCAACCACAAGCTGCTCCACCCGCCGGAGGAGTGTCCCGTCAAAAAACGGGCCGTCGGTTTGGCGACGGTGCGAAATTGCCGATCGAGCTCGGGGATGAACTCGGTGATCAGGGCCTGGCCGACCGGTCCATTATTGGCCGAATCGGCAAACACGTGATGCCCCAGAGGACAGCTCGGATCGAGCGTCACGCGCAGGAACTCGACGTCCCCGGCGTTATTTTCCGGAATGGGCTCGTGAGAGACGCGCGTGAGGTGCGTATCGCTGAAACCCGGCACATCGAAAAGCACCGGATAGCGCCGGTCGAATCGATCGTAGTAGCTCGCCGGCAACAGGACGGCGCCCCGCATGAACACGTCGCGCTGGTGGAATTCGCTCAAGAGTCGGCTGCGAATCCAAACCGGCTTGAACCAGCGGTTCTCGGGAAAAAACCGCTCTTCGACCAATTTGTCGATCAACAATTCCTGCGGCGATGAGGTGCCCGCGGCGGCCACGTCGGCAACGCCCGAATAACCATTTTCG
>DATGKC010000433.1:0-4758 GCA_035294845.1 Planctomycetaceae bacterium
GCCCGCCAAGAGACGACACGAACACCGGCAAGAATCACAAGCGATGGGGGAAAGATGCACTCGCAAAAAAACCACACCCATCGTGCGCACCGATGGTCCTGAAATTGGAACAAAAAAAATGCTTGACAAACCTACAAAAGCATGATGACTACTTTACGCGATTCAGGCGACTTGACTCCATGTTCGGCCCGCTGGCCCGACCGAAGGTCTCCCAAGTTGAATACCACGCGGGCCAATCTGTAAATCCGCGCGTATCCGCGAAATCCGCGGTTATTTGTTTTTTAGTCGGTTTCGTTGCGCCCTTCGGCCGCGCTGGGAAATCTGAGGTTCTGAAAAGCGGACCAGAAAATTGAGGACCGTCGTCTTCGAAACGCGCGGGCGTCAGGTTGGTATGGCTTTCGTGCCGAATGGGCGCGGGTGAGCGCCGAGACTCATCACGCCGAGCGTGATGACTACTTTACGCGATCGAGCGACTTGACGAGATCGGCGGGTTTGGCATTAATTTGATTCATTCCCGGCGCCCGCCACGGGCTATGCTTCTGTCATACAATCTTGGTCATTTTGCATGTCAAGCTTTCGAAATCCGAACGTCCGATCGTTTATGTTGTGCACCGCGATGATCGCCGGTTGCCTTGGGAGCGCGCTCGCCGCGGCTGAAGAGCCGTCCCCGCCGCCGAATATTGTGATTATCTTCACCGACGATCAGGGTTACGGCGACGTCGGCTGCTATGGGGCGAAAGGATTCGCCACTCCCCAGCTCGATCGAATGGCCCAAGAGGGAATTCGATTCACCGATTTTTACGTGGCCCAGCCGGTGTGCTCGTCGTCGCGAACGGCCCTGCTCACTGGCTGTTATCCCAATCGCCTCGGAATCGTCGGCGCCCTGGGACCCAATGATCGGCACGGAATTCACGACGACGAGACGACCCTTGGCCAGCTTTGCAAATCACGCGGGTACGCCACCGCCGTTTTCGGAAAGTGGCACCTGGGACATCACCCGCAATTCCTTCCACCGCGGCACGGCTTCGACGAATACTACGGGCTTCCCTATTCCAACGATATGTGGCCGCATCATCCGACCGCAGGCAAAGGATTTCCCGAGCTGCCGCTCATCGAGGGAAGCAAGGTCATCGCCCACAACCCCGATCAAAGTCAGCTCACCACGACGTACACCGAACGGGCGGTGAGCTTCATCGACAGGCACGCCGGCAAGCCCTTCTTCCTGTATCTCGCGCACAGCATGCCGCACGTGCCGCTGCATGTCTCCGCGAAATTCAAGGGCAAGACCGAGCGGGGAGTTTATGGCGACGTGATTGAAGAGATCGACTGGTCGGTGGGCCAGGTGCTCGATGCGCTGAAGCGCCATGGCCTCGATGAAACGACGCTGGTGGTCTTCACGTGCGACAACGGGCCGTGGCTTCTCTACGGGAATCACGCCGGCTCGGCCGGTCCCTTGCGCGAAGGCAAGGCCACCACGTTTGAAGGCGGAATTCGCGTTCCGTTCATTGCGCGCTGGCCCGGGAAGATTCCCGCCGGCGCCACGTGCCGCGAGCCGGCAATGACGATCGATCTATTTCCCACCATCGCGCGACTCATCGGCGCAAGACTCCCCGAGCGCACGATCGACGGATCGGACATCGGCCCCTTGTTGACCGGCCGCAGCGGCGGCAAATCGCCGCATGACGCGCTGTATTTTTATTGGCTGAACCGTCTGGATGCCGTGCGGAGCGGCCGTTGGAAGCTGCATTTCCCGCATGATTACACGCACCCCGACCCGGCCGGAGGCGACGCGAAACCCGGCAAGCTCGCCACGCAAAAAATCGACCTCGCGCTGTTCGACCTCGAAGCCGACATCGGAGAAACGACGAACGTGGCCGATCGGCATCCCGACATCGTCGCGCGGCTCATGACGTATGGCGAGGCTGCGCGCGCCGACTTGGGCGATACGGCGACCGCTCGCCAGGGCAGCGGAATCCGTGAACCGGGACGGCTGGCGCAATAGATAGCCGCAGGCATCAAGGCGCGCCAAAAGCAAAACGGTGCGCGACAAATGTGTTCGGGTGGCCCGCCCGTCCCGTTTTAGGGCGGGCGGGTTCCGCAGGAACAAGAGGCCGCGCCATTCGCGCTGCTTTCAGAGCATGCCTTCGCGAGAGTCGGCCGGTCGTTCGGTCCTGTCTGAAGAGTCGGCTCCGGTCAGCGATTCACATCCGTCGCTTTCTCTTTGCAGGCCGCCTCGACCATGAGTAAGAACGCATTGACCGAAGTCCGGAACCTTGCCGAGCAAATCAAGCTGTACTCTGTGGCGTCATCGACTTCCGCCTGCATGTCGGAAAACCCCTCTTCTTCGTACCACACGAGCCGATCGCGCCCGCGCATGCGGTCGAGCTCCTCCTTGAAGTTTTCGGCTTCCAGCGACGCCAGGGCGGCGCTGCACAGCGAGCTTCGCTGCTCGCGGGCAAAGCACACGACGATTCCCAGTTGCCAGACAAGGTCGCGATGGAGCGAGGCCGCGCCGGCCAGCGCGACGAGTCGGGTGCCGGTTTTCAGCAGCGGTTCTACGTCGTCGTCGATCGACGCTCTCGCGGCCGCAACGAGCGCGATTCTGTCGCCATCGGTCTGCGGCTTTTCGAGAGAGGCCACCAGCCTGTCCCAAGCGGAATCGATCTGGTTGGCGACCGCGCCGAATTCGCGCGCCAATGCTCCGATCGACGCCATCGCGCGTGTGTCGGCCAGTACGGTCATTGCGCTCCACATTGTGCGTCGCCGGGATTCTGGTCGATGTTCGACTTTTCAAGAGGTTTTAATGTGCCATGTGGCCCGCTGCGGCTTTTGGCTCCCGATGGCCGTAGAAGCTGTATAAGACCGGCATCAAGTAGCGGGTGAGAAACAGCGTGGCGAGCATCCCGCCTACCACCACGATCGCCAACGGTCGCTGCGTTTGTGCTCCGATTTTGGTCGACAACGCGGCCGGCAGCAACCCAAAAATCGCGGTCAGGGCCGTCATCATCACCGGTCTCACCCGCTTCTCGGCCCCCTGAATGATGGCATCGAGCAAGGGGCGGCCTTGCAACCGCATCTGGTTGAAATACGAGATCAAAAGCAGCCCGTCCATAATCGCCACGCCGAAGATCGAGATGAACCCAACCGCCGCCGAGATGCTGAAATTCGTGCCGGTCAAAAGCAGAGCCCACACGCCACCCATCGAAAGCGCCAGCACATTGGAAAAAACCATGACGGCATCGAGCAGGTTGTGGAAGGCGAGGTAGAGCAAAATGAATACCATTCCCAGAGAAAGGGGGACGATATACATCAGCCGGTGTTCCGCCTCGAGCATTTCCTGAAATTCACCGCTCCATTCCGTGCGGTAAGGCGGTTTGAAGAGATCCTCGGTCTTTTTCTGGGCTTCAGCGACCGCGCCGGCGAGGTCCCTCCCTCGCACGCTGAATTTGACTGCGATCATGCGCAGCCCCTGCTCCCGATAAATTGTCGAGGCTCCCGCGCGAATATAGTGGCCTTGCGGGTCCTGCCTTCCCTTGTCGTCCAGCGGCGTGACCAGGTCGCGGAGCCTGCGGCGCGGCGCGGCATCGAGAATATTGAAGGCGCCGCTGAGCGTGCTTCCCGACAGGTTCGGCTTGGGCATGTTGGCGCCGATCAAAGACAGGCCGGTGCCGCCTGCCGTCAAGGCTGTGCCGGGAGAGCTCGATGCGAAATCGGCCGTCTTGTTGTTCGAAACGTCGACTGGAATGTTCAAGATCGCCTCTTCACTGCCGCGCAGGTCGAGAGGCCACCGCAACGTGATGTCGAACCGCTTTTCGCCTTCCACCAGCTTGGAGACGGGTTTGCCGCCGACAGCGGTCTGGATGACGTCTTCGACGTCGGCGACGCTCACTCCCCACAAGCTGCACTTCTGCGGATCGACGGGGATTTCGAGATTCGGCTGCCCCTTGGTGCGAAAGACGCCGACGTTTTCGATGCCCTTGATGGCAATCAGCCGCGTCTTAATGAGATCGGCCAGCTCCTCGAGTCTGTCGAGATCGGGGCCGACGATCTTCACCGAGTTGTCGCCCTTCACACCCGAGAGCGATTCCATCACGTTATCGCGAATGTTCTGCGAGAAGTTCCAGTTGACGCCCACCACGCGGTGATTGAGCTCGGCGTTCATTTCCGAGACCAATTCATCTTTGGTGCGCTTGCGGAAGCCGCGGAACAGCGCCAAAGGACCTGACTGGGACTTGACCTTGGGCCATTCCGAGCGCGATTTCAGAGGCACGAAGAACTCGCTGTTGTAAAAGCCGGTGGGATCGGTTCCATCGTCGGGCCGCCCCGTTTGCGAGACGACGACCGAGACTTCGGGATATTTCCGCATGATGCTGCGGGCGATTTCGACTTGCTTGGCCGCTTCATCGAGCGTGACGTTGATGGGGAACGTCCCGCGGATCCAGAGGTTGCCTTCCTCCAGCTCGGGCATGAATTCGCGACCCAGAAACGGCAGCAGACCGATCGTAACGGCGATCAGCGTGATCATCACCCCCAGCGTCAACCAGCGATACTTCAGGCACAGCCTCAAATTGCGGATGTAACCGGTCTTGAGCCAGCGCACGAGAGCGTTGTCGGGGGCAGGCTTGAGTTTTTTGAAGAACAAAAGGCACAGCACCGGCGCCACGGTAAGGGCGAGGATTAAGGCTCCGCCCAATGCGAACGCATAGGTGTCGGCCATCGGACCGAATATCTGCCCTTCCGGCCCCTGCATCGTGAACA
>DATGKC010000434.1:0-2778 GCA_035294845.1 Planctomycetaceae bacterium
TGATGTCGGGGATGGGGCAGTTTCTATTTAAGCCCATGGCGCTGGCGGTCGGCTTCGCCATGGTTTCGGTCTATGTTCTGTCGCTCTCTTTCGTCCCCACGCGATGCGCGGCATGGCTGCGAGCACGCGAGAACGGCGACGAACAGCAGCATCGCGCCGGCGCCTTCGGCCGCCTGTTCGAGCGGTGGGAAGCGTTGATGGATGCGGGAACCCGGCATTATATGCGTATGCTGAGGCGGGTCGTGCAATTCCGGATTTTAGCGGTGGCGACGGCCTTCGCCCTGCTGGCCGTCGTGGTGCTGGCGCTGGGTCCCTTTTTGCGGCGCGAATTCTTTCCCGAAGTCGATGCGGGCGCGTTTGAGTTGGCCGTGCGCGCGGCGAGCGGAACCCGCATCGAGGTCACCGAGCAGCGCGTCGCTGAAGTCGAAGACGTGATTCGGGAAAAAATCGGGAAAGCGAACGTGCAGATGATCATCAGCGAGCTGGGAGTCACGCCCGATTGGTCGGCGGCGTATACCGCCAATGCAGGCCCCATGGACGCGATCGTCAGGGTGCAACTGTCGGAAGATCGCGGCCGGTCGGCCCAGCAATACGTGCGCCTGTTGAGGAATGCGTTGTCCGATGACCCGAGGTTTAGCGGCCTGGAGTTCGCTTTCGACGCCGGCGGCATGATCCGCAGGGCCATGAATGAAGGAAAATCGGCCCCGATCAACATCCGCATCGAAACCAAGAGCCTGAAGAAAGGGCGCGAAATCGCCCGGCGAATCCAGAAAGAAGTCGAGCGAATCGACGGCGTCGTCGATTGCCGCATCATGCAGCGGCTTGACTACCCCGAGTTCGTGATCGACGTCGACCGCGAGAAGGCCGCCGACCTGGGTTTCAATCAATCGGACGTCATGAAGAACGTCATCGCCGCGCTCAACTCCAGCGTGCAGTTCAACAAGAAGAATTTCTGGATCGACCCCAAAACGCACAATCAGTATTACGTCGGCGTGCAGTATCCCGAGAAAGATATTCACGATATCGAGACGCTGCTCGACGTTCCCGTCACAAGCGCCGTCCAGCCAACGCCCGTCTCACTGCGCACGCTCGTCAGCCGGCCGCGCCGGGCCGAAGTGCCGGCGGAGGTCGTGCACACCGATCTGGCCCCCACAATCGACCTGACGATGGGAGTCGATCGTCGCGACCTGGGGCATGTTTCCGATGAAATCTACAAGATCGTCGCACGGTTCGGAAAACCGCGCAGTGCCGAGGGCAAAGCACGCGGCCAATCGTTGTGGACGCCGTACGATCCCGATTCGCAAGACCGAAATCAGCCGCACCTGATGGAGGGGAGCAAGCTCGTTCTCTCGGGCGAGTATTCGCGCATGAAAGTGACTTTCGTCAATATGGGCGTGGGCCTCGTCGGCGCCTCGGTCTTAATTTACTTTCTGATGGTGGCGCTATTTCGCTCGTATCTGATCCCTCTGGTGGTGATGTCGGCCGTTCCCATCGGCGTGATTGGCGTCGTGCTAATGCTTTTTGTCACTCGGACGGCCATCAATGTGCAGTCGTTATTGGGAGTGGTATTCATGGTGGGAATCGTCGTCTCGAACACTGTGCTGCTCACCGATTTCACACAGCACATCAGAGACCACGAGCACTTGAATCCCACCGAAGCCGTCTGCAAAGCCGCTTCGATCCGCGTGAAGCCGATCGTGATGACGGCCCTGGCCGCCTTTTTCGCGCTGGTTCCCATGGCGCTGGCTCTGGAGCGCGGAAGCGAAGCCAACGCGCCTCTTGGGCGGGCCGTCATCGGCGGCCTGTTGGCAGGGCTTTTGACGACGCTTTTCGTCGTTCCCGCGCTGTATTCGCTGGTGGTGCGCGAAGCACATTAAACTTACGCACGAACTCAAATTTCTCCGCCGGCCACGATCGAGAGCCCGGGGAAGCGCCTTTGAATCCGCCACCGCGACCACCAGCCAACACTTGTCGCCGCCACGTTGATCCATTCCAGCTCCGGCAGGGCAGCGAGTTTTTCAATTCCGGCGCGCGTGACGCGCGTTCCCGCCAGGTTGATGCGCGCCAATGTGCGCAGCTCGAATAAAGACTCTAGACCTGAGTCGCCGAGCGCGCTGCCGCCGACATCGAGCTTGCGCAAGAAGCGAAGCTGCCTGCCATTCACGCCCAGGTATTTGAGAAACGCATCGCCGTCCGCGCAGTTCCGCAGCGTGATCCCGCGGAGCCGCTCGGCCAGAGTCGCAAAATCGCCGAAGGATCGCTCCATCCAGGCAATGCTCTCGATCTCGACCTGGCCGCCGCGGCGCTCGATTTCGGCCACGATTTGTTGCTGCTGGAGATAGGGCTCGACCTGGGCCGCCAGCCACATGCGGCGGCCTTCAATGAACTTCACATAGTCCTGGGCCTGCTCGTAAGCTTCTCGCAGCCTTAAAAAATCGGCATTCGCGCCGCCGCGATCGGGATGCGCTTCCCGCGCCCGGGCTTTGTACGCCTTTTGAACGTCGTCCAGCGTGTAAGGAGGCAGCAAGCCGAGCACGGCCATGAATTCAGGACGATCTGTGCCGCGCGTGGCCGCTTGATTCATCTTCGCTTCGTCCGCCCCGTGACATGCCCGGAATTTTTGCGGCGCATTCTAGCCCTTAAACAAGCGAAGCCGATCGGGTAAAGGGCAGGCATTTGGCGACTGATCGGCGCACGGAGGGAGAGCGGCCTGCCTGCGGCAGTCGCGTCTGCCAGGTTGTCATGTGTGCATGTTTTTGGGTTGCTTTCTTGGTTTGG
>DATGKC010000435.1:0-2234 GCA_035294845.1 Planctomycetaceae bacterium
GCGCCATCATCGCGCCATTCCAACCACATCTGAACATTTTCTTCGGCATAGTGAGCTCCTGATCGCTCTTGAGAGACAGCTTGCACCGCGCCAATATATCGCCACCGATGGATGGTCGCCAGTTGGGGTCGGCGGCTGAGTTTTGTCTCGCCCATCGCTGCGCGGTATGATTCACTGCGGGCCGGCAGCGCCTGGGTGCCTTGCGAGGCTGAGCCGCCGATGGGAACCGCGCATGAAACACGGGCTATGGCGTCTGATGGTTTGCATGTGCTGCCTTGCCATGCTTTTGCCGGCGCGAGGCCAAGCTCTCTGCGCTGATGAAATCACCGCCCGGCAGGTGGGAGACGCGATCGAGCGGGCGAAGCGATTCCTGGTGAAAGCGCAGGATCAGGATGGATCGTGGTCGACGGGTGGCGGCATCAATGGGGCCAAGTACGGCGTCCCCTACGGCATCGGAGTCACGAGCCTCGTGATGTTGGCCCTGCTCAACACCGGGATGACCACCGCCGACCCCGAGATCCAGCGCGGCCTGGCGTGGCTCCGCAAACAGGAACCCAGCCATACCTACGATATTTCTCTGATGATTCAGGCGCTGGCCGCCGCCAAAGATGGCAAGCGCGACATTCCGAAAGTGATCACTCTGGTCCAGGAGCTCGAAGACCTTCAGCTTCGCACCGGACCCAATGCGGGCTCGTGGACTTACAGCCGCATGTTGACGGTCTACGGCGGCGATCGGAGCAACGGCCAGTTCGCCGTCCTGGCCTTGCGCGATGCGCAGGAAATGGGCGTTCCCGCCAGAATCGAAACGTGGCGCCGCGCGCGCCAGCATTGGCTTACCTCGCAAAGCCATGACGGAGGTTGGAGTTACAGCTCGACTCAAGGGGCGCATCGCAACGTAAGCTACGGCAGCATGACCGTCGCCGGCATCGCCACTCTCGTCATCACGCAGGCCATGCTCAAAGCCGAGAGCGAAGAGCTCAATTCCGACGGCACGCCCGTCTGTTGCGGTCAGGCGGAAGTCGACAAACCGCTCGAAGACGCCTGCCGCTGGTTGGGTGATCGGTTTCAGGTCACGCATAACCCGGGCGAACCCAATTTCGTCTTGTATTACCTGTATGGATTGGAGCGCGCCGGGCGCTTCAGCGGCAGGCGGTTCTTCGTCAATCGCCAGGGAGAAAAGCACGACTGGTATCGCGAGGGGGCCGAATACCTCGTGAAGCAGCAAAGCGCCGGCGGCTTTTGGCAGCGGACGGGGCTTGTCGAAGATGACCCGATCATTGGAACGAGCTTCGCCCTGATGTTTCTTTCGAAAGGGCTGGCTCCCGTCTTGATCAATAAGCTGCAGTACGGCCCACGCGACCCAGATCGACACGAAGTCGCCGGCAACGACTGGAACCGCCACAAAGACGACGTCCGCAATCTCACGCAGCTTATCAGCAATCGCCCCAAATGGCCGCGCCTGCTCAATTGGCAGACGGTCGACATTGCCCACGCGAGCGTCGCCGATCTGATTCAAGCGCCGATCCTGTTCATCGCCGGCTCCGAGGCGCCGCAGTTTGCCCCGGAAGAGGCGGCCCTTCTCAAAGAATATATCCTGCAAGGGGGGTTTATTCTGGCCGACAACAACTGCAAGAGCGCCCTGTTCGACGAAGGGTTCCGCGACCTGATCCGCCAGATGTATCCGCCGTCGGAAGCGCAGCTCAAAAAACTTACTGCCGATCATCCGGTTTTCCGCAGCGAGTTCAAACTGCTGGACGACAAGGGAGAGCCTCTGGCCGAGCTGTGGGGGGTGGATGTCGGCTGCCGCACGAGCATCATGTATTCGCCGAACGACCTCTCGTGCCTGTGGGACAAATGGACGTCGTTTCAGATTCCCGGGCGCTCGCAAGAGCTCTTGACGATGATCGACAAGGCGACGCGTGTGGGCGTCAACGTGGTGGCCTACGTCACGGGACGAGAGATTCTCAACAAGTTCGAGCAGCAGGAACAGGTGCTGGCGAGCGCCGCAACCGACAAGATCGAGCGTGACCTGTTGCAAATCTCGAAGCTGCGGTACGCGGGCGATTGGGACGCCGCCCCGCAGGCGCTCAAGAACCTGCTGACGGCGCTCAACCGCACCGCCGGCATGGCCGTTTCGACGAAACAGCGCGACCTTACGCTATTGGACGCGAACTTGTTCCGCTACCCGATCGCGTACATGCACGGCCGCCACGATTTCGCGCTCTCGAAGGACG
>DATGKC010000436.1:0-11800 GCA_035294845.1 Planctomycetaceae bacterium
CGGTTCGAGCCGCTTTTTCCTGTCGCTGGAAGACGACCTCATGCGGATCTTCGCCGGCGATTGGGTCAAAAACATTTTGACCAGCCTGGGCATGCAAGAGGGCGAAGCGATCGAGAGCGGCATGGTCAGCCGCCAGATCGAAAAAGCCCAGCGCCGCGTCGAAGAGCGCCATTTCGAGCAACGGAAGAACTTGCTCGAGTACGACGAGGTCATGGATCAGCAGCGCAAGCGCGTGTACACGTTTCGGCAAGACATTCTGGAAGGGGGGGATTGCCGCGAGATTATTCTCGACATGTTGCGCCGGCAAATCGAGACGGCGGTGGCCGACGTTTTGAGCCCGGAATACGGCAAGGCCAGTTGCGCGCAGTGGGCGGCGCAGGCCGCCGGTTTGGAGGTCGAGCCTTCGCAGTTGGACGCCTCCGACGGCGAACTGGTGATTCAATATCTGAAGGACGAAGCGCGGAGCCAGTCGGAGGACTTGATTCTCGACAAGATCGAAGAAGATTTGCCCGAAGACGTCGAAGACGAGCGCGAATGGAACTGGCTGGCCGTCTCGAAGTGGGCGAACGCCCGCTGGGGCCTGAACACCAACGACCGCGAGCTCAAAAAGGTCGGCCGCGACGGTTTGTTGGAATATCTTGTCGAGCGGGCAAACGAGGCGATCGACCGGGCCGATTTCTCGCCCGTGCAGGGCTTTCTCGCCGAGGATTTCGGCCGGCAGTCGCTTTCGAGCTGGCTGGCGCATCAGTATACGCTCGACATCGCACCTGAGAGATTCGCCGGGCTGCCGAACGAAGAGGTCGTGGAGCTCATTTTTGGCGAGGTGAAATCTCTCTATGAAAAGAAGGAAATCGACTTTCCCGTCTCGGTGGGGATGTCGCGGTTCTTTTCGGAGCAGGGAGGCGGGGGCGAACGGTACGACCGCGAGGGACTGGCCCGCTGGGCCAACGGCCGCTTTCAGGCCCAGCTCTCGGACGACTCTTTTCGGGGCAAGGCGCGAGGCGAGATTGAAGAGATTCTCAAGGCGTGCAGCCTGCGTTTCACCAGCAACGGCCAGTTGATGACGCGCATCGACAAGTATCTCGACCAGGCCTACGGCGAGCGCAACGGCGAAGACACGCGAAATGCCCCCGTGAAAGAGCCGCAGCAATTGGTCGAATTGGTGAAATGGGCCCAGGACGAGCTGAAGTCAAAACTGGCCGTCGAAGAGCTTCTGCCGCTCCCGCGCGACGCCGCCCGCAAGAAACTCGCCAACGCGATCGAAAGCCGCTTTCGCCCCGAGCTGCGCCAGGCCGAGCGGGCCCTGTTGTTGGAAGTGCTCGACCAGGCCTGGAAGGATCACCTCTATTTCATGGACCATTTGCGGCAAGGCATTGGCCTCGTGGGGTATGCTCAAAAAGACCCCAAGGTCGAGTACAAACGCGAAGGGATGAAGGCCTTCGAGGCGATGTGGAAGGGAATCGCACAACAGGTCACCGGCTCGATTTTCCGGCTGGAGCGGGAAAGCCCGGGGTTTGTCGGTTCCCTGTGGCAAATTACCGCCACGACGCACGAGTCGCCTCCCAATGTCAGCAGCGACCCGCAACAACGGTCGGCTGACGATCCGAGCTCTTCCCAAGACGCTCCGCCGGACGACAAGCCGATCGAGCCGATTCGAAATCGGGGCGAGCGCGTGGGTCGAAACGACCCCTGCCCGTGCGGCAGTGGAAAGAAATTCAAGAACTGTCACATGAAAAAGTAGGCCGAACGGGAAAGGATTCCCTTGTTCGCGTGGCTGCTCAATCTGGCCTATCTCGGTCTGCTGGCCGCCGTTTCGCCGCTTATTGCGTTTCGCATGGTCGTGCGCGGGAAGTACCGCACCGCATGGGGGCAGAAGCTCCTGGGGCGCGTCCCGCGGCGCGAAGGCCCCGGGCGGTGTTTGTGGTTTCATGCCGTAAGCGTGGGCGAGGTCTTGCAGTTGCAGCCCCTCATCGAGGGCATGACTCGTCTCGACCCCGCCATCGAGCTGGCCATCTCGACGACAACTCCCACCGGTTACGAGGTGGCCCGCCGCCGATTTCCGGACCGGCATATTTTTTATTTCCCCCTTGATTTCAGTTGGGCCGTCGACGAAGCGCTCTCGCGAGTCAGACCGTGGGCCATTGCGCTGGTCGAGTTGGAGCTGTGGCCGAATTTCGTGTGCGCGGCGGCCAAACGCGGAATCCCCGTCATGCTCATCAACGCGAGAGTCAGCGAGCGCAGCCACCGCGGATACCGCCGCATTCGCCCGCTGATCGGCGCCGTGCTCCGGCGAATCAGCCTGCTGGCCGTCCAGAGCGAAACGTACGCCGCGCGGCTTAAAGATTTGGGCGCAAGTTCCGCGGCAATGCACGTCACCGGTTCGATCAAATTCGATCGCATCGAAACCGATCGGTCGAATCCCGCGACGGCCAACTTGCGCCAGGCGTTTGGCTTATGCGGCACGGAAACGGTGTTCATCGCCGGCAGCACGCAAGCCCCCGAAGAGCGCTTCGCGATCGAAAGTTATGTCGCGTTGCAAGCGAAGTTTCCCGACCTGCGGCTGATTCTCGTCCCGCGCCACCAAGATCGATTCGACGAGGTGGCGCATCTGGTGGAAGATGAATTCCGGCTGCCTCTCATTCGCCGCAGCCAAAGCGCGGCCGCAAACGGCTCTGCGTCAAAGGCGCCGACGGCCGCGCCCGCTGACGCCCCGCGCCCTGCCGTTATGCTCCTCGATACGCTGGGCGAGCTCTCGGCGTGTTGGGGCCTGGCGACGATCGCCTTTGTGGGAGGGAGCCTCACTCGGCGAGGCGGTCAGAACATGATCGAGCCGGCCGGCTATGGCGCCGCGGTGTTGTTCGGTCCCAACACCTGGAATTTCAAGGACGTTGTCGACTTGCTTCTGGCTGACGGGGCCGCGCGCATCGTGCGCTCTCCCGATGATTTGACCGCGCAAATCGACCAATTGCTTTCCCACCCCGACGCGGCAATCGAGCTGGGCCGCCGGGCGCGCCGCCTGGTGACAAGTCAAGCCGGCGCCGCGGCCCGCACGATCGAGCTCATTGCCGATCTGCTTGCAGACGATGGCGAGGCGCGCATTCCCCCATCTCGCGCGGCATAGCGTCGCGCCGTAGCACAAGCGTCTCGCTTGTGCGAGCCGGGTTTCGCCGCGGACGTTTGGCCTGTTATCGAGCCGGCGCCAAGCCAGCAAATGTTGGGGTTGATGAGCAGGCCGGCCGGAGCCGGGGCGGGCGATTCTCGACGACGCGGGAAGCGGCGAGCAAGCGAGACGCTTGCTCTACGGGGCGATGATCTTGCCGTCTGGTTCGGGGCGTTGCGATTTGGCAACATCGGGCGCGGGCCGATTGTTCCGCTGCGCGCGACATTCTCCATTGAGACGAATGCCCAGACCGCCTAAAATCTCTTGATTCGGCCCTTGGCCGGGGCCAGAATGGTACCAACGATTTTTTGACGACCGATCTCAAACACGGAGCTTCGCATGGCGAGTGGATTGTTCACAAGTGAATCTGTCAGCATGGGTCATCCTGATAAAGTGGCCGATCAGATTTCGGACGGGGTTCTCGACGCCCTCCTGGCGCAAGACCCTTCGTCGCGCGTGGCCTGCGAGACGCTGTGCACGACCGATCTCGTCGTCCTCTCCGGAGAGATCACGACTCGTGCCGACATCGACCACACGAAGCTCGTCCGCCAGATCGTGGCTGACATCGGTTACACGGGGCACGAGCTCGGCTTCAGCGCCGAATCCGTCCGCGTGTTTGTGGCCCTGCACAGCCAGAGCGGAGACATCGCCATGGGCGTCGACCGCGACGGAGCGGGCGACCAGGGGCTGATGTTCGGCTACGCCTGCAACCAGACCACCGAATACATGCCGGTGCCCATCGCCTTCGCCCACCGCATCATCAACCGCCTCACCGACTGCCGCAAAAAGAAGGAAGTCGATTGGCTCGGCCCCGACAGCAAGAGCCAGGTGACGGTGGAATACGAAAATGGCCGGCCGGTCGGCATTTCGGCCGTCGTCGTGTCGACGCAGCATTCCGACCGGGTCGACCAGAAACAAATCGCCGACTACGTCATTCCGGAAGTCATCGGCAAGACGATTCCCAAGCACTTGTTGACCTCGAAGACGAAATATCACATCAATCCCACCGGCCGTTTCGTGATCGGCGGTCCTCACGGCGACACGGGGCTCACCGGGCGCAAGATCATCGTCGATAGTTACGGCGGTTGGGGCCGGCACGGCGGCGGCGCCTTCAGCGGAAAGGATCCTACCAAGGTCGATCGCTCGGCCGCCTACATGGCCCGCCATGTCGCCAAAGCCGTCGTGGCGGCGGGCCTCGCCGAAGAGTGCGAAGTGCAGCTCGCCTATGCGATCGGCGTCGCCGAACCGGTCAGCGTTCGTGTCGATTCTTACGGCACCGGGCTGCTCCCCGACGAGCGGATTGCCAGCCTCGTGCGCGAGATGTTTCCGCTGACTCCGCGCGGCATCATCAGCGAGCTCAATCTTCGCCGTCCGATTTACCGCAAGACGGCCGCAGGCGGGCACTTTGGCCGCAATGACGCCGACTTTACTTGGGAATCGACGGCCAAGGCGGGCGAATTGCGAAAGGCCGCCGGATTGGGAACCGGGGCCTATCAGCCACAGTTCGTTGTGACATAGACCGAAAGACACGGACGAGTAACCAGCGACAGACGAATTGCGGCCGCGCCGCAGAGCTCTCGCAACATAAGCCAGGGAAGGCAGGACGATGAAAGAGCACCAGGCTCCGCAGGCTGCGCGGTCTAAACCGGCAGGCCGGCTTTTCGGGCTAAAGGTGATTAGGGGCGGCGTGTTCCGCCTCAAGAGCGATCTTGCGATCTGGGCAAGCGTGCGCGCTTTTCCTCCGCTGGCGATCCTCGCGGCTCTCAATTGCCTGGCGGCCCTTCTCGCCTGGCGCGAGCGATCGGGCGCGACTTTGCGACTGACGAACCTGAGGCTGTGCACGGCGGCTTTCGCGGCCGCTGCGCTGACGATCGGCAGCCGCTGGCTGCTCGCGCGTATCGAACGCCAAAGGCCCGCCTTCTGGATCCGCGCACTTTTGGCGGCCTTGAGCGTCTTGCCGATCGTCGTTTTGCTTTCTTCGGCCACTTCGCGGCATTCGCCGTGGGCCGTCAGTTTCGTGAGCGCTCTGGCAGTGGCCGCCGGGAACGCCAACCTGTTGTGGAATCGGCGATCTGGCGTGCCGCGATCTCCTGCGCCGCAACTGGCACTGGGCGCGCACGTCCCCGACTCGCCCGCTCATCCAAAGGAGAGGATCTCGCCAAGTGAGCAATTCGCGCAACCGAGCAGCGTGGACGATGTGCTCAAGAGCCCGATAAGCAATGCGCCCCACCCGCCTATTGACGCCTGGTTCGAGCGATCGACCGATGCGGCGGGGGCAACCAGGCTTCGCGGGAAGATCGCCGCCGAGTTCCCCGCCGGCCAAAGCTTCGCCAATCTGCACATCCCCTTCTTTCCTCCGTTTGCGCGGATTCCTGAATTCTCATGCAAGCTGGCCGGTGTTCCATCGGTTCGAGCCAAAGCGCCCGCCGTCTATCGTTACGGGGCGCGGGTCGAGTTGAAGCGCTCGGGCGATACGGCAAGCGCCCTGCGCGTCGAAGTGGAATTCGTCGCCATAGCCGGTGAGGTCGCCGCAATTGCCGCTTGATTGCGCGTCGTGAATGTTACTTATGGTTCCCGCCCGCGAAAGCGGGGCTATTGGGGTCGCCGCCCGAGAGAACGTAGGCCAAAAGGTCGAGAATCTCGTCCTTGGTCAAGGTCACCAATAACCCTTCGGGCATGAGCGAGACTTTCGATTCGATCTTTTCGTCCACGTCCGTAAGGGCCAGTTCCCGCGGCGGTGCGTCGGGATTCGCTTGAACCTTAAGCGTTTTGTCGGTTTGGCTCACGATGATCCCCGACACCACCTCTCCCCTCGTCGTCTCGATGATATATGTCTTGAACTTCGGGTCGATGACTTTCGACGGCTCGATCATTTCGCGCAGCACCGATTCGGGCGTGTGCTTCTTCTCGGCGATTTTCGTTTTGACTTCCGCCAGGTCGGGGCCGACTGCGCCCCCCTGGCCGGCCATCTTGTGACACTTGACGCACGTGGCCGCCGCAAACAGCGCCTTGCCGCGCTCGAAAGTCCGCCCGTGTTCCAGGTGGTGCAGCTCGCCGGCCAGCTCGTCCACCGTCCATTTTCGGACAAATGGACGCCCTTCGGCGAACGTTTCGGTCGGGGGATTCAGCTCGTCGGGCGAAATATCGGAGAGCTTGGGCACGACGTGCATCGTGCCGTACATCAGTCGCCAGTGACCGGGAAACGTGCAGACATACGGATATTCGCCGACTTGGGCCGGCGCGGTGAAGGTCATCCGCACGCTTTCGCGGGGCTGCACCATCCGCATCGCGTGCATAACTTTCGGGCTTTGGGGGACGAAGTTTTTGGCGACGGCGTCGGGTTGGCTCGCCATATTTTCGGCTGCCAATCCGATTTCGACGAGCGATCCGGGGGCCCCGATCAACAAGTTGTGCGGCATGATGTCGGCGTTTTCCAGAACGATCACGGCGGGCTTTCCCGCTTCGACATAGATTCGCTGCCGATCGTAAATCATCCGGTGCGGCACCGTGCGAATGAGGATCACATTGACGCCCAATTCTCCCAGCCGCGCCAGTGTATCTTTGGCTTCCTTGGCCGGCAGCAGCGTGGCCAGGTCTTTCCCCAATTGCAGGGCGTCGAGCCCGGCCGGCTCGGCCCGTGCATCGGCCGCCAACCCCGAAACGTGCGCCAAAACTGCGGCCAGAAGCCGGCGAATCTGGTCGTGCGGCCAGAGCGAGCGGGGAATGCGGCGAATCGCTCGCACGGCCCAGTCGCGATCGTTCCCTTGGATTATGAACTCGGCCAATGCCTTGAAGGCGTCTGCCTCATGGCCGGGCATCGCTGTGACGGCGTTCATCGCCGAGCGGCGCAGCGCGCCGGCGGGGTCGTCGGAGATGTCAAGGCGCGCGGTCGGCGCCGGAGCGGGTACGTTCGATCTTTCGTAGACAACGCGTCCCTGGGTGTCGCGCACGACCAATCGGAACCCGTCGAGCCGGCGGCCCAACTCGCCATCCGTCCGGTTCCAGATCGCAATGGCTTCGATCGGGCGGTCGCTCCCCAGATCGAGTTGCCACCAGGGATCTTTCTGGTTCTCGACGGTATGGGTTTGGTGGGCATCGCCCCAGAAGCCGCTCGAATTGCCGTCGATGGCCCGCTCGGCCGCACCCCCATTGGCGGTCGTCGATTGAGTCGCCTTTCCCTGGCGGGCGATATTGGCGCCATTGCTCAGCACTTCAACTTCCGCCAGAGTGAGCGTGCGCTTCTCGCCCGGAAGCTCAATGCGCACGAATCGCCCGGGCACGCCGTGGCGGTTTTTGAGCCCGGCGGCAAGCTCGTCGGGCAGCTTCGTGAGCAGCGGCGCAATTCTGTCGTAGGCCGATGTGCGCAATTTCGCATCGGGAATCAGCGGCACGGCATCTACCAGGTCGACAAGCCTGCGCACCGATGTCGCCGAGCTCTTCCACAGTCGATCGATGCCGCCATCGGCGGTCGCCATCGTGACGAGGGCCACCTGCCGTGTGACGGCCTGTCGCGCTTGTCCTGAGAGTTTTTCGAGCATGGGGCGGATCGTCGCCAGTTCAGCGGCGGGCCGGGCGGCCATCAGGCTGGCCAGGTCGCTCAAAACGTGCGCGGCGTGCAGGTTTTCGCTCGCGTCGATGCGCTGGATCGCGGCGAACAGTTCCGTCAGGAAGTCAGTCCGGTTGGTCTTCGCCAGGCCTTCCAAAGCCTCTTTGCGAATGTCGGGCAAGACTCCGTCCCGCGACAAGAGCGCCTGATAAACCGGTCCGCTGCGCGACAATTTGACGAGATCGGCCGTCGAAAGTCGCGCCAGCAGGTGCTCGAAGCCGGCGGGATTCCTCTCGGCCAGCGGCCGGCCCGCGGTGAGCGCGGGTTTCCAGTAAGGTTCGAGCGTCGTCAGCGTCTCTTTTAATGCGTAATTGATGTAATAGTCGGTGGACTGCCTGAGTGCCGCCAGCGCCACATCGGCGGCGCGCGCTTCGCGGAAGAAGCTGGCGGCCCGCACGGCCTCGAGTCTCACGCGGGGATGCTCATCTTCGGCCTGCCTCGCCAGAAGCGCCAAGGGATCGACGATGCGGTCGCGCCAGTAGCAGGCCACGCGCGTTGCCGCGGCACGGGCCCGGTAATCGGGAGAGCGCAAGAGGCGTTCGAGCAGCGATTCATTGACCACATTCTGATACTGATGCGCCCAAAGCCCTTCCAACAGATGATGCTCGTAATTGGGATCCTTTTTGTCGAGTCGGCCGATCCACAGGCCCAGCGCGGCGATCACGTCGGCGCTGGGACGCGATCCCAGCTCGATTCGCGTCCGGTAGCGCACGCGGTCTTCCGGCTCTTTGAGCAGTTCCAACAGACGCTCAATCGGTTGCCCGGCGATTCGAGCGGGAGTCATGAGCGGTCGAGTCGCGTGCGTGACGCGGTACACGCGGCCATGAGTGCGGTCGCGGCTCGGATCGCGCAGATTGTGCTGCATGTGGCCGATGATCGGATTCTGCCAATCCAGAAAATAGATCGCGCCGTCGGGGCCGATCTCGATGTCGGTCGGCCGGAAGTTCGGGTCGGACGACTGCACGATCGGTTCGACTTCGCTCCCTACAAATCCCGAACCTTGCTCGGAATAACGATATTGCAGGATTCCCTGAAACCCGATCACATTGGCGATCAAGAGGTTGCCCTGGTTTTCGTCGGGAAAGTGGCGGCTCGAAAGAATTTCTGTGCCCGCGCAAGGCCGCGTCCGCTGGTTGAAATACGGCTGGAAGCTCTCGTGCTTTCGCGGAAAATCGACGTGTCCGGAAAAGCCCGCCGCGAAGTAATTCACGTTCCCGGTGCCGTCGGTCACGAAGTCTTGCCCCCAATGGTCGAACACGTGCCCGTGCGGGTTGGCAAAGCCGTAGGAAACGTACACGTCGAATTTCTGAGTGCGCGGCTCATAACGGAAGACGCCGGCATTGGCGCAACGCTCGGGCGGGCCCCAGGGGGTTTCGACTTGCGTGTGGTGAAATGTCCCTTCCTGAAAATACAGCGCGCCCCCCGGATCGAGGGTGAAGCTGTTGAGCGCGTGGTGCGTGTCGGCCGAATCGACGCCATGCAGCACCCGCTCGCGGTAGTCAGCGACGCCGTCGCCATCGGTGTCCTTGAGAAACATGAGGTCGGGCTGCTGGCCGACCAAAAGGCCGCCGTTAAAGAACTCCAGCCCGGTGGGGACGTGCAATTTGTCGGCGAAGACGGTGCAGCGGTCGGCGCGGCCGTCGCCGTCGGTATCTTCGAGAATGAGCACCTTGTCGTTCATCTCTTCCTTGGGCTTCCAGTGCGGATAGGAAGGCATGACAGCGACCCACAATCGCCCCGAAGGGTCGAACGCCATCTGCACGGGTTTGGCCAGATCGGGAAACGTCTCCTCCGAAGCGAACAGATTGACCCTCATCCCCTCGGCGACGCGCATCAGATCGATCGCCTCTTCACCCGACACGAACAGATGCGCGCCATCGGGGCCATTGCCGGGCTTGTTGGTTTTGACGGGAATAAAAGGCGGCGTATTCGCATCGTCAGCGCGGGCCGGTTTTCCCTGCGCGATGGCCCAGATTTTCTTGTCGCGGTTGGCCGTCATCACGTCGAGCACAGCCAGCTCCCGTTGCATGACCTCGCGATTGGTTTGATCGTCGACGAATTTGAGGTCGGCCCGCCCGCCGTAAATCGAATAGCCGTCAACCGTGCGGTACCGCTCGAACCAGTAGAAATTCTTCTCGAGGACGGCGGCCCGCAGCTTTTCCAGCGCGGGCGGCGCGGGCCGGGCGGGCGTCGCCTGGCCAAAGAGAGCCGTGTCAATTTTTGCCGCGAGCAGTTTGTCTCCCCGCTCATTGAGGTGCACGCCGTTGATCGTCAACGGAGAATCGGCCTGCCGATAGAGCTCGCGCGAAAGCTGAAACAGATCGACGAAACGCGCTCCGTTTGCCCGGGCGACCTCGGACATGGCCCTGGTGTACGAATCCAGGCGCTCGTTGTTCTGCCGGCCATCGGGAAGGTTGGGATCGTGCAGGTCTTCGTGCGCGATTGGCGAAAACAGCACGAGCCGCGGCGCGCTCTTGCCGTTGTATTTCTGGCCCAAAGTGTGCCGGATGAACTCGCCCAGGTCGTTTTTGAATTTTTCAAGGCCGGCAGTCCCGCCGAACGATTCGTTGTAGCCGAAAAAGGCGAAAATGACGTCGGCCTTGTTGAACGCCAAATGCTCGTCGGGCGTGCCGAACCCGGCCGAGCGCAGCCGCGTCGTCAGCTCGTCGCCCGAGAATCCCAGGCTGCGGACGACCAGCTCACGGTCAGGGAAGCGGTTATGGAGCAGCGTTTCGAGCCAACCGTGATGCTGCATCCTCTCGGCGAGCGTATTTCCAATGAGGCAAATATGGTCGCCTTTTGTCAGCTCCAGCTCGGCGCCGCGCGCCGCCGCTGCCGGCCAGGCGATTCCAGCCAGCAAAAAAACGCTCATCCACTGACGCATATCCTGCACGTCCTTTCCGGGCTCACGTGGCCGTTACCTGAAAATCAATCGCTCATTTATCGTAACGGCCCTTCGCTTCGGCGCAAAGCGGCGCCATTGAAATCCAGGCTGCTCGGGCAACTCGCTGGTTGAGCGATCAATGGCAGATTGAGCAGATTCAGCAAAGACCCGCAAAAAAACTTGGGCTCTGGAATCTCTCATCCCCTCGCCACCGAGCTTCCATCGTCGTAAGATCGCGTGTTTGTCCGAATTTCGCTCGTTCCCTTTGAGCGCCGCGCAAATTCTTCAAGCTGAAGAGCTGGGATGAACAAGGACTTATGACATGATCCGATTGACTCAATTCGTTTCAGTGCTCGTGGGCACTTTCATGACTTGCACCGCGTTTGCGGCCGAGCCGCTGGTTGTCGATGTCTGGCCAGGAAAGACGCCCCAGGATGCGGGCATCGACGGTCAGGAAACCAGCCGCACGTACGAATCGCCAATAATTGCCGGCCCGACCCGGCTGATTACCAACGTGACGCGGCCGACTCTCACGATCTATCAGCCGCCCAAGGAAAACAACACGGGAACGGCGATGGTGATTTGTCCGGGAGGCGGCTATCACAACCTGTTCTGGGAGCTCGAGGGAGAAGAAGTCGCGGCGTGGCTCAACTCGCTGGGCATGACGGGAATCATTCTCAAATATCGCTGTCCGCGTCGCGCCGGCGACGTGAAGGGCGAGCCGCCCCTGGGTCCGTTGCTCGACGCGCAGCGGTCCGTCAGTCTCGTTCGCACGCGGGCGGCCGAATGGGGAATCGACCCGAAGCGAATCGGCATGATCGGATTTTCCGCCGGGGGGCATCTGGCGCTGGCGACCGCCACCAGCTTCGAATCGCGGAAGTACGAGCCGATCGACGCCGTCGACGAAGCAAGCTGCCGTCCCGATTTCGCCGTCCTTTGCTATTCGGGTTATCTCAAAGCCAAGGACAAAGATGAGCTTTCGCCGGGCATGCGCATACCCGCCGGCACGCCGCCGGTCATGCTGGTCCACTCGTCGGACGACAAGATCAGCGACGCGGAGCACAGCGTGTTCGCGTATCTGGCGCTGAAGCGTGCCGGCACTCCCGCCGAGCTGCACGTCTATGCCAGCGGCGATCACGACTTCGGCGTG
>DATGKC010000437.1:0-7176 GCA_035294845.1 Planctomycetaceae bacterium
CTCGAGCATCATCGTTCGTGGAAGGCCGGCCGATTGGCTGTAGAGCGAATAGCGATTTTCGCCGAGCCAGTCGGCCAATCGCCTCGCGCAGTTGTCGAGCATCTTGTAGCTGGTGAACAAGACGAACGCGCGCCCCGCGGTCTGATCGACGTACTTCTTAATTTTTTCGCAGACGGCCGATTCAAAATCTTCGCTTTGAGCGGCCGGATCGGGAACATTCCGCGGCAGAACCAAGCGCACGTTCGAGCGGTAATCGAACGGGCTGCCGAGTTTCAGCTCGGTTGCCTGATCGAGCCCCAGCCGCTTGCGGATGAAATCGAAGCTCTGTCCGCCGACGGCCAGCGTGGCGCTCGTCAAGACGACGGTGCTCACCTCGTTGAACAGCTCGTCGCGAAGCACCGGCCCGATTTCGACCGGCGAGCAACACAGGCTCGTGCGCTCTTTCTGGCGGCCGCTGGTTTCGATCCAATACACCGCCTCTTTGATGTTTTGACGAAGCCAGGTCTCGAGGGACAAGGCGAGCGATTCGCAGCGCTTGGCGGCGGCCGTCAGCTCGATCTGTTCTTCTTCCTTCGTAATGGCCTTCGCGAACAGGGCGATCGATTCGGCTAATCCCAGAAGCGGGGTGCGCAGGTCGATTTTGATCGGCGGCGGAGCGTGCACGCGGCCGTTCTCTTTGCAATGCGTCATCTGCCAATGCCGGATCGCGTCGAACAAATCGCGCGCGCGCGATCGCACGTTGTCGACCAGCTTCTCTCCCTCGACGTGCTTATGGTGCACGAGCAGGCCGCGGTTGGTGCGGTCGTTATACAGCTTATTGAGCAGGTATTCGACCTGGCCGCTGGTGACCGAAACGCCCAGGTGATCGGCGGCGACGGCCTCGATCGTATGCGCCTCGTCGAGAATGGCGATATCGTAGTCGGGCAAGATCGAGGCGCCTTCGCGGCGCAGCGCCAGGTCCGAAAAGAACAGCGCGTGATTGACGACCAAGACGTCGGCGTTCCAGGCGCGGCGACGGGCCTTGTAGTAGAAGCAGTCGGCATAAGTCGGGCATTTCCCGCCCAGGCAGTTGACGTGATCGCTCTGCACTTCGTCCCACACCGAGGGGAGCGGAGAGAAATCGAGCGTCGCGCGGCTGCCGTCGGTTGTGGCCTGCGACCAGCGCAGAATCTGGTCGATCTGCGAAACTTCTTCGGCTTTGGTGAACATGGCGTGCGCGCGCACCAGAGCGCCTTGCAGCCGCCGCAGGCTGATGTAGTTCCCCCGTCCCTTGACGAGCACCGCCGAGAATTCGATGGGCAGCACCGAGTTCAGAAAGGGGATGTCTCGGCCGACAAGCTGCTCTTGCAGGCTGATGGTGTGGGTCGAAACGACGACCCGCGTGCGCTTCCTCTTTTCGCCGCCCGGTTCGGGCGGGGCGCCGCGTGCGGCGGCGGCGTCTTTGACCTGCGAGGCGGTTGCCGCGAGAATTGCCGGCACGAGATAGGCGAAGCTCTTGCCGACTCCGGTCCCCGCTTCCACCACGAGATGGCTCTTCGACTTGATCGCCTGAGCGACGGCCTGGGCCATTTGCAATTGTTCGGGGCGCTGCTCGTAAGACTGAAGGCGTTGGGCGATCCGCCCCGTGCGGCCGAGAATCGAATCCGGCGTCAAGAGAACCGTCATGTGGCGAGCCGGTGGAAACAGATCAGACAAATGTCGTCGCGCTGAGTGTGACCGGCGCAAAAGGCTTCGACATCGGCCACCAGGGCTTCTCCCAGGGGAGCGGCCTGCGACGGGGCCTTTTTGAGAAACGCCGTCAGCCGCGGCGTGCCGTAGATTTCATTCGACGAATTCATCGCTTCGGTCACGCCGTCGGTCGCCAGCACGACGGAATCGTCAGGCTCGATTCGCACCGCGGTTTGTCCGTAGATGGTTTCAGGCTGAATGCCCAGAGGCAGACCCGAGACATCGGTGCCGAGCGGCTTGACTTGCCCCCGACGCGACCGCAACAAGGGGGGCAAGTGCCCGGCGTTGACGATGGTGATCGCGTGCGATTTGGGATCGAGAACCACGAATGCCAGCGTGATGAAGCGATGCCCCAGCCCGCTGGAACAGACGCTGGCGTTGAGGCTGGTCATCGATTCGGCGGGCGTGGGCTTTGCCAATAGCTCATAACGGGCGTCGGAATAGATGCGGGCCATCAGCAAAGCGGCCGGCAGTCCCTTGCCCGCCACGTCGCCCACCGTGATCGCCAGCCGGCCGTCGGGCAAGGGAACGTAATCGAAAAAATCTCCCCCCACGCGCTGCGCGGCCTCGTAGAAGTCGAAGAACTCATAACCCTCCAGCCGCGGGCGCTCGTTGGGAAGAAACCCGAGCTGCACCTGCGTGGCGAATTCCAGATCGCGCTCGTAGTCGCGCTGCTTGAGGGCCGCGGTATGAAGCTGCGCATTTTCGAGCGCCAGCGCCGCCTGCGCGGCGACGCTGGCCAGCACTTCGAGGTCGTCTTCCGAGAAGGGGGTCGAAGTGTCGCGCGTGTCGATTTGAATGGCCCCCAACGGCTCCCCCGCCTTGGCCACCAGAGGAGCGCACATCACAGAACGAATCTTGAGGCTGCTCACGCTGTCCGAGAGGCTGAAGCGCTTGTCGGAGGCGGCGTCGGCCGAAAGAATGGCTCGGGCCTTGTCGATCGCCTCGCGCAAGATCGTCATGCTGAGCGGCGCCGAATCGAGCGGTTCCTCCCGGCGAGTCCGCAACGACTGCACCTGCAACAGACCGCTCGCTGCGTCTTTGATCACCACGAAACCCCGATCGGCCAGCGGAAAGATCTTAAACAGGCTCTCGAGAATCCTGGGAAGAAGCTCTTCGGTTTTCAGCGCCCGCGCCAGGTTCTGGCTGATTTCCATGACGGCCCGCAGCTTGGCTTCCGGCCGCACCGCAATGCGAGGGCCGCGGTTGGTCAAGTCGAGCGAGGTGATGATCGACGAGCTGTCCGAGCTGCTTTCGTCGATCATCTTCTCGGAGAACGGTCCGCTGCGGGCCAGCTCGGCCACGTCGGTGTCGGAGATCGTCCCCCCACGTTCGTTGCCGCCCGGTGCACGGCCCAGCGTCATGGGGGTCGGCACGGGAACGTCGTCGGATTCCGGCGGCAGGCCCTGGAAGAATTGCAGCACGACCTCGCAGACGCGGATCTCGTCTCCGTCGCGGATCTCCGTTCGGCCCTGAATCTTCTTCCCGTTCAAAAGCGTGCCGTTGCGGCTGCGCAGGTCTTCCAAATAGTACGTCCCGTGGCTTTCGAGAATCTGTGCGTGATTACGGCTGACGGCGGCATTGTCGAGGACGATGTGGCACGACGGATGACGGCCCATCACCATCCGTTCCCCGAGCAATTCAACCAACTGCCCCGGGCAGCTCCCCTTGACCACCATCAAGACTGCCACGATAACAATTCCTCAGCCTGACAAGCCTTGATTCGACGTTGGAAGTAGTTTGTTCGACGGAAGTCGCTTCTTTTCAGCATGCCGTGATTCATCAAATCGCGCGGGGCACCCATAGCGCACCGGTTCATTTCCCCGAGTCGGTACCGGCCGCCGGGGCGGCGTCTTGCTGCTCATGCCGCTTGAAAATCTCGTCCCATTCCTGACTCATCTCTTGATTGATTTTTTCGAGGTTGCGGTGAATCGTCTTGGCGACGGCTGCGCGCATTTTGTCATCGAGCAAGTCGAACAAAACAACTTGCCTGTGCGCCGAATCCCGTTGATCGGAAGCATCGGGGCCTGCCGACCTGACCGGAGATTGCAGGCTGTCGAGCACCTGTTGCGACCTTTTGTACTCGCCGCGCAGGTTCAAGAGGATCGCCTGCCCGGCCAGCCCGAATGCCCGCCACTGGCGTTCGGATTCGCCGAATTGAGCGAATCGGTCGAAAATTTCTTGTGCCTCATCATAGCGGCTTTTGGCCAGCAGCAAGGTGGCCAACTGCTGTTCGGCATAGTATCGGAACAGCCGGTCTTCAGGACCGGGAAAATAATCGACGACGGCTTGCCATGCGGGAATGTCGTTCTTGAGAGTCAGCGCGTAGAAATACTGACTGGCGGCCGACGTCTTTCGAGGAACGCCCCCCATCGGAAGGGGCGCCGATAGCGGATTCGGAACGCGCGTCGCCCAGCCGATTCCGGCCGACGCCGACGCCACGAGCAAGACCAGAGCCAGCACCGTCCAAATCTGCCGGGAAAGGGGCCAATCGCCGATGCACCACAGTCCCATCAGCAGGCGCAGCGCCCAATGCCTCTCTGCGCCCACAGCGGCCTTCGTCGCGGCCGGCTCCGGTTCGGCGGTGGGATGCTCCTGGGCGGCGTCGCCATCGCCCGTTACCCGTTTCAAGTCTTTAATCACGGCCTGTGCCGACTGGTAGCGCTTGTCGGTCTCTTTGGCCATCATCTTGTGGATAATGCGGCATAAAAGAGGAGGCAGGTCGCCCCTGATCTTTTCGAGCGGCTCGGCGGCCTGCTTCAAGTGCTGCACCGCCACGCTGATCGCGGTTTCCCCGCGGAAGGGCGGGGCGCCCGTGAGCATGTGATAGCACGTCACGCCCAGCGAATAAATGTCGGTGCGCAGATCGAGCTTGCTGCCGTTCACTTGTTCGGGGCTCATGTACAGCGGCGTGCCCATGGTGACGCCGTCCTGCGTTAGATTGAGCCGCTCGCCTCCCTGGGTGAGCTGCGCCAGACCAAAATCGGCGACCTTCACGTCTCCCTTGCGGGTGATCATGATGTTTTCGGGCTTGATGTCGCGGTGCACGATGCCCGCGCTGTGCGCGGCCTGCAAAGCCGCGGCGACTTGTTTCATGATGTGCAGCGCCAGCGACAGCTCGGGAGGCCCCTTCCGCGCGAGATACTCGCGCAGGTTCATTCCGGGCACGTACTCCTGGGCGATGTACTGTGTCCCCTCTTGTTCGCCGATCATCAGGACCTGGATGATGTTCGGATGGCTGAGGGAGCCTGCGGCCATCGCTTCGGTCTTAAACCGCTTCAGATAGGTTTCGTCGGTGACGCGCTCTTTGCGCAGCACTTTGACGGCGACGTTGCGTTTCAACTGAACCTGTTCGGCCAGGTAGACTTCGGCCATGCCGCCGCGTCCCAGCCGGCGCAAGATCCGGAAATCGCCCAACATGCGATCGTTAAGCTCGTCAGCCGCAGCAGGAGTCGTTTCGGCCGGACCATTTTCCGAGGCGCTTGGAGCGCGCACCGTCTCGTGGGGAGGAGGTTCCTCGTGTTCTCCAGCGACCGGGGGATTTGCATCTCCCCAGCCGGGAATGGGGCCTTTGGCCATGTCTCGATGCTCGAAAAAAGTGCGACGACGCTCGAATCTATGATGATAACGAGTTTCACCCTGGAATCGCAAAGCCATTCTCGTGCGCCCCACGCGATTGGCACGCACCATCGCGGAATCCTATAATTCCGTTGCATCCCGCTCGGCATCAATTGAAAAAATGGGCTTCACGATGACAGACGGTCTTCCCAGTACGCTCGGCGAATTGAGGGCCAAAGGTTACGTTCGGCAATCGGTGAAGTCCGAAATGCGGAAAAACCTGATCGAGCGGCTCCGCGGGAAAGAGCCTCTTTTTCCAGGCATTGTCGGATACGAGGAAACCGTCGTCCCCCAGGTCGAGAATGCCATCCTCTCGCAGCACGACATGCTGTTTCTGGGGCTGCGAGGGCAAGGCAAGACGCGCATGCTGCGGATGCTCGTGAATTTTCTCGATCCCGTGATTCCCGTCATCGCCGGGTCGGAGGTCAACGACGATCCGCTCGCCCCGATTTCCAAATATGGGCGCGACATGTTCGAGCGGCATGGCGACGATTGCCCCATCGAATGGCTCTCGCGCGACAAGCGCTATCACGAAAAACTGGCGACCCCCGATGTGACCATCGCCGACTTGATCGGCGAAATCGACCTCATCAAGCACGCCGAGGGAAAACACCTGGCCAGCGAAGACGTCATGCACTTCGGGCTGATTCCCCGCAGCCACCGGGGCATCTTCTGCATGAACGAGCTGCCCGACCTCAGTCCCAAGATCCAGGTGGGCCTGTTCAACGTGCTGGAAGAGCGCGACGTGCAGATCCGAGGTTTTCCGGTTCGGCTCGATCTCGATCTGGCGATGGTGTTCAGCGCCAACCCCGAAGACTACACCAACCGCGGCCGAATCGTCACCCCTCTCAAAGACCGCATCGGGTCGGTGATTCTCACGCATTACCCACTCACCCGCCGATTGGGAATGCAGATTACGGCTGAAAACGCCTGGGCATCGCGCGCAGGGCCGGTCGAGGTGCGCGTCCCGCGTTTCATGGAAGAGATCATTGAAGAGACTTCGCGGCTGGCGCGGACCAGCGGACACGTCAATCAGGCCTCGGGCGTCAGCGTTCGCATGTCGATCGCCAACTACGAAAACATGCTCTCGAACGCCGAACGCCGCGGAATTCTCACGGCAGCAGGCCATGTCGTTCCCCGCATCAGCGATCTGGCGTACCTCGCGGCCAGTGCGCGCGGCAAACTGGAGCTCAACATGACCGACGAGGCCGGACAAGAGGACAAATTGATCGCGCGGCTGATTGAAGAGGCCGTCAAGAACGTGTTCGATCAAAGTCTCAAGCCCGGCGCTTTCAAAAACGTCGTCGAGTATTTCGAAGCGGGGAACACGTTGGAGACGGGCGATTCGCTCTCAGGAGCCGCGTTGCTCGAACGCCTGGCCGGCATCCGTGATTTTTCGAAGCAGATCGCCACGCGCGCCCGCGAGCTCGAACCCGATCTCGCAACGGGAGCATTCGCCTCGGAAATGGGCGCCAGCCTCGCCGAATTGATTCTCGAAGGCCTGCACTGTCACAACCGAGTCAACAAACGGAGCGCGGCCGGCGCCGCGACTTACGGCATCGTTTAGGCGAGATGAAAACCGCTTTTTTTAGGCATGCATGTGCCGCCGAATCTGGCGCCGGCGCAGCCAGGCCAAGCGCCGGCGGGAACGCATCAGGCCAATACCAGCGCCTCTTGCAAAAACGCCCCAAAGCGATTAGCTTCGAGCTATGACCAATTCATCAAGCCAGTCGAATCCTGCCAATCAGGACGATCCCTGGGAACAGCTTGCCGAAGACCTGTTCGGCCTGGAGTACGGCAAGGAACATGCGATCGGGCAACCCCCCGCTC
>DATGKC010000438.1:0-2093 GCA_035294845.1 Planctomycetaceae bacterium
TGGGCCGGTGCGGCGGAATGTCGGCAACCCCGAGATTGCCCTGAGCCGCAACGAAGTGCTCACCGAGCGAACCGACATTCTTGGGACGGCGATTCTTGGCCTGACGGTCGGGTGCGCGCGGTGCCATAACCACAAGCTGGAACCGATTTCGCAGAAAGACTATTACCGTTTGCAGGCCTATCTGGCGGCCACGCAAGAGCACAATGTTTTTCTGGCTTCCGCGGAAGAGCAGGCCGCGTGGGCCGCGCAATCACAGAAGATCAGGGACCAGATCGAGGTCACGAAAAAAGAACTGAAACAGGCGACGGACGCCGCAAAAGACCGGCTGAATCAACGGATCGAAGAGCTGGAAGATCAATTGCCCTCGCCGCCGGCCATGATTCCCAGCACGCGAAATGAACCCGGCCAACGCACGCCGATTCACGTGCTGCGTCGGGGCGTTTGGGAAAACAAAGGGGAAGCGGTCGGTCCTCGGCCTCTCGGCGTATTGGTGGCTGCCGACATGCCGGAACTTTTGCCCACCGAGAGGAGCCCGCGCACCCATTTGGCCGACTGGCTGACTTCTCCTCGGCATCCCTTGACGGCGCGGGTGATCGTCAATCGCATCTGGCAGCACCATTTCGGCCAGGGGTTGGTGAAGACGCCGAACGACTTTGGGCTGCATGGCGAGCGGCCGAGCCATCCGGAGCTTTTGGATTGGCTTGCCACCCGCTTCATGGAGCAGGGGTGGCGCTTTAAGCCCATGCATCGGCTGATCGTTTTGAGCAGCGCCTATCGCCAAAGCAGCCGGGCGCCCCGCGAAGCCGAATGTAGCGAGCACGACCCGGAAAACCGCCTGCTGTGGCGATTTCAGCGGCGCCGATTGTCGGCCGAAGAGGTGCGTGACGCCATGCTGGCCGTCTCGGGACACCTCAATTCCAAGCGAAGCGGGCCCAGCGTGATGGTGCCCGTCGATCGCCAATTGGTCGAACTCCTCTATAAACCATCGCAGTGGGCAATTACGCCCGACGCGACCGAGCACGACCGGCGCTCGATTTACCTGATTGCCAAGCGCAATTTGCGATTGCCCTTTTTCGAAATTCTCGACGCCCCGGCCTTGCAGGCGAGCTGCGCGCGTCGCGAGTCGAGCACGCACGCGCCGCAAGCGCTGGAACTATTGAACGGCTCCCTTTCGAACGATCTGGCCGCGGCTTTCGCCCGGCGGCTGCTCGCTGAGACTGGTGGCGATCACGGACAAATCGTCGACCGGGCGTTTCTTTTGGCGCTGGGACGTTTCCCCGACGCAGACGAGCGACGCCGGTCGCTCGACTTCGTGCGCGAACAGCCCCTCAGCGAGTTCGCTCTGGCCTTGTTCAATTTGAACGGATTTCTGTATGTCCGCTGATTTGCAATCTCACTGTCATTCGCGACCGACGCGCACGCGCCGCGAATTCGTGCGCGACGCATGCTGCGGGTTCGGCGGCCTGGCTCTCTCGGCGCTGATGCACGACGAAGCCGCGCGTGCCGGCGCACCCGGGCCACTTGCGCCCAGGCCGACTCACCATCCGGCAAAAGCCCGGTCGGTGATCTTTTTATTCATGGCCGGGGGCCCCAGCCACATCGAGACATTCGATCCCAAGCCGCTTTTGAACAAGCTCGACGGCGACGTGCGCCCCAAGGAATTCGGCGACGCGAAATATCAGTTCATCGAACGGGACGCGCGGCTCTTGGGCACGCGGCGCACGTTTCGCAAATACGGCCAGAGCGGAATTGAAGTCTCCGATCTGTTCCCACACGTTGCCAGCCGCATCGACGATATTGCCGTGATAAGGTCGTGTCATGGAGACATGGTCGTGCATTCGGCGGCTCAGTACGAGCTCTTTTCCGGTCGGACGGTTCCCGGCTTTCCCAGCATGGGGTCGTGGATGCTGTATGGGCTGGGGGCCGAAAGCCAATCGCTTCCCGCTTACGTCGTGATGCCCGATCCGAAAGGCGCGCTGGAGGCGGGCCAGCCGATGTACATGCACGGCTTCCTTCCGGCGGTCTATCAGCCCACGATGTTTCGCCCCGGCGATCGGCCCGTGCTGAATCTCGATCGGCCGGCCGGAATTTCA
>DATGKC010000439.1:0-5636 GCA_035294845.1 Planctomycetaceae bacterium
AAACCGCCCGTCCGGTTCGATGAGCGGGATTGTGCAAAGAGGAGTACGGCATGCGGATACTTAGCCACAGACGGGGAAACCCTGACACGGAAGCAAGCCGAAGCCTAAACCACCGCGTCACATCTCGACTCCACTCTCTCCTCAAATTGTTACGCCGTGGAACTGGCAGAAAAAACCGCGAAATCTACTTGGTTGCGGCGTTAAACCAAAAAATGACCGCGAATTTTTCGGTCATTCCATGCCGGCTCGGCACTCGGTTCAGCCCGCGCTGGAGCTCGGGCTTTGATTAGGGCTCGCCACAGGCCAGGGCCGCGTGCGCCAATTGAAAGGCGCGGCACAGATCATCGAGCGTGGGAACGGGAATCAGGCCGCCGACGACGCGACGGGTGAAGTGATCGAGCATGACCTCGACTTCAGTGCGCTCTGCGACCAGCGATTCGGCCTTGCGTTCTCCATCACAGTCCCATGTGAGTTGTTGCGACCCTTCGATGAGGCCCGCGCCCTTCGCACATCGCACTTCGGCTCGCAGAATGAGGGGCGGCGAATGGGAAGCTTCGGAAACTGCGGATGCGTTTTGCGCGCAGTCGAAGCGGATCGAGGCCTGGGCGGCCGCTCCGCCGGCCGATGGACGGCGAAATTCGACCTGCACTTGCGGCGCCCGCGCGCTGCGACCGCTATCTTCGCCGGCCTGGGGCGCCGCGCGCACGGCGGCCGGGGGTGTGCCGACGAGATTGCTTGACCAGTCGATTGCCAAGGCGAGGACATGGCGGGCTTCATTCGCGAAGTCCGCATCTTCAGGTCGCGGCCCGGCGGGCCCGGCGTCGATCGCAATCGACAGGGGCCGGCCCAGACGGGTGGCGATGAGCTCGCGAAGCCTGGATGTGGCCGGCGTGTAGCGATGGCGAAAATCGGGCATGAGCGTGACTCCCGATTCCGCCGCACGGCGCAGAACCTGGTCGGCGAGGGGAAGCCGGGTTCCGAATTGCCCGGCCAGAAACGCGGGCTTTCCCGCCTGGCAGGCGAACCGCGCCGGCGCCTCCCCAAACCACGCCCCATCGAGAACCAGAACCGCCCGCACGTCGTCCCGTTCCATCAGCGCCAAAATGCCCGGCGACACATCGCATCCGAGCTCGGCGGCGGCTTGTTCGGCACGGGTGATGACCGGAGAAAACACGCTGCGCACCCGCACTCGATGACGCAGCTTCTTAAGCGCGGGCTGGTAGCATGGCTCCCACTCAGTTCCCAAGCCGATGAGACCAACGTTGAGCATTATCGGGCAGCAGTTCTTTCGGTACGCAGCGTTTGATTCTCCGGCACGCAAAACTCAGCCGTCATTTGCCGGCCGGCGAGTAATCGGTCAGCGTCATGTATTGGCGGTCGACCTTGGAAACGATCTTGCCGTCCTTTTCCGATTCGTCGCGCGCCTTCTTCCATTCGGCGTCGTTGACAAACTCATCCCACGATTTTTTGGCGGCATCGAGGCTGGCGTGCGAGACGACGTAGATCAGCGTGTTGTCTTTCAGTTTCTCGTCGACCGGCACCCAATACATGACATTTCGAATTCCGTGCTTTTCAAACAGCCGCATCGTATGGTCGCGAAATCGCGCGTTGAGCGCCGGCAAGCGACCAGGCTCGGTGGTGTAAGTTCGCAGCTCGTAGACGCGATTTGCGGCCTTCTCTTCTCCTTGCGAAAATCCGGCCGAATAGGCGACGACGCCCACCGCCCCGCACATCAATCCGCAAACGAGCGCACAGGTTTTCTTCGACATGGTGAACCTTCTCTTGAAAGAGGCAAGCGATCTCGATTCGAGTTGCATAGCCAGGCACTGGCACCACCGCCGCGGCTTTGGTAGCTTTGGCTCCGCCATGATAGTCATTGCGCCTTCCGACAACCAACCCGCCGGAGCCTCTTCATGAAACCGCTTTTGACCGCCATCGCGCTTCTTGCCGCATGCATCCCGGCCCTGGCGGCCGATACGGTCGAACTCGACAAAAAGCAGAGCACCGTCGAGGTGAAGATCGGCGGAAAAGAATTTACCGTCCTGCACTTCGACAAATCGCAGGCCAAGCCCTTCTTTTCCCCGGTCCGCGCCGACGATGGCGCCGTGATTTCCCGCGGTTTGGAAAATCCCGAAGATCATCCGCATCACAAGGGCATCTGGTGCTCGATCGATGAAGTCAACGGCATCAAGTACTGGGCCGAGCAAGGGAAGATTGAAAACCGCTCGGTCGAGCTGGCGCCGGCGAACGGCGATCCGGCGAGAATCAAGATGGTCAATCACTGGCTGGGGGCCGACGGCCAGAGCGTTCTGATCGAGACCACCGAAGTCAGTTTCTTCGCCAACCGTCTCATGGGGTATGACATGCGGCTGGCCGCCGGCTCGAAACCTGTCACGTTCGACGACACCAAAGAGGGAATGTTCGGGATTCGCGTGGCCGATTCGCTGCGCGGCAAGGCCGGCGGCCAAATCGTGAACGCCGAGGGGCTGCATGGCGAAAAGGAATGCTGGGGACAGGAATCGAAATGGGTCGATTATTTCGGCAATGTGGGCGGGAAGACGTATGGAGTTGCGATATTCGACCACCCGCAGAATTTCCGAAAGTCGCGGTTTCACGTGCGCGACTATGGTCTGTTCACCGTGAGCCCGTTCGGCCAAAGCGCGTATACCAATGGAAAATTGCCTGCCGATCCGCTTGTTCTCGAGCCGGGCAAGTCGATCCGCCTGCGGTATGGCCTTTATGTTCACGACGGCGACACCGAGCAAGGCCGCGTGCGCGAAACGTACGCCTTCTATGTCGGCCATTCCGGACAATGAAGTTCCGTTGGCCGGTCCGCCGTTTGCCATTTGAGAGCACATGATGTTCGTCGTCTGGTCGGGCCACGGTTATCTCGTCGGCGTCTTTACGCTGGCCTCGTGCCTGGGGATGGAATCGGCGACAGCGGCCTTCACCGGCGATGATCAGTATTACCATGAACATGTCTGGCCGCTTCCTGCGGCGCTGGCGATCGCCGCGGTTCCGACGTGGCTCGTGGGCCGCGCGCTCGATCGCAACAGCCGCCGCACGCTGATCGACGCAGAGACGGGCGAAACGGTGATCGTCCGCAGCGGCCACACGTTTCTGTTTATACCCATGCACCTGTGGGGACCGCTGCTCGTGGCGATCGCCGCCGCGTTCGTGGGCTACCGCACGATAACGGGGTAGAGACGGTCCGTGCCCCCCCGGCGGCTGACGGGCTCGGGGTTGGATGGCGCGGGACTGAAGCATACCTTCATCGCCCTGCATCGAACCATTCCTCTCTTCCTGGCCGTCGGGGTACAATCGGGCGATGGGCGAACGCCAACCAGTGAATCCGCATTTTGAAACGATTGCCATTGCCGCCGTGACCGTATGTGTCATCGCGGCGATGTTTATGCCGGGGCTGGCGATTGCCTTTATTCTCATTGCTGGCATTGTGCGCTGGTTGAATTATCGCCACCGAAAATCTCCTCCCGAGCCTCCCTGACTTGCTTCGACTGACTTCAATTCACGTGCGTCAACCGATTCTGCGATTCCGATTCGTCGGCCGTCAACCCACGGGCTGACGCCCGTGGCTCGCCTGATCAACGGCGAGATCATTTGCGGCTGACGCGCGATCTTGCGAAAATGCCTGCACATTTCTTCAATGTCTTCGTTCCGAATCCATGAGGTCGTGCCATGTGCTGCCGCTTCGGGAGGAGTCTCTCGCGCCTCAGGCTGAGCGGCGCGCTCATCGCGGTTCTGACAGGTTTGACCGCGCAGACGGCCTTCGCCCAGTTCGGCGCCGTGGGCGGCGTCTATGTCGACCCCGAGGGAATGCTGCGCGAGACGAGCAGCCTCGCCGAGTCCGACCTCAAGCAAAAGCTTGCGGCGCCCGCCGGCGAGAAACAGCCTTCGGCGCAAGTTTCGGCTCCCAGCCCGCTCCGCAAAGTGTCTCTGCGGCGGCTGGAACAAGAAGTCGCGCGCCGGCACGCCGCAGGCGAACCCCTCTCTGCCGATCTGCGTTACATGGCCGGCCTGAATGCCGTCAAATTCGTCTTCATCGACGCCGACCAGGCGGACGTCATTTTGGCAGGACCCGCGGGAGGTTGGGACGTCTTGCCCACGGGCGACATCGTTTCATTGCCGTCGAAGCGTCCCGTGCTGCAGCTCGACGATTTGATCGTGGCTTTGCGGTATGGCTTTGCCGATCATGCGCCCGGCGCTTTCTTTGGTTGTTCGATCGAGCCGACCGAACAGGGAATGAAGGCCCACGCGGCCCATGTGCGCGGGCTGGCGAACATCGACGCTTCGCAAATGCCGCAGATTCTGCGCAGAATGGAGCGGGCTATGGGGCCGCAAGACATTCACGTCTACGGAGTCCCGGGCGCGAGCCGCTTCGCTCTCGAAATGATTGCCGCCGACTATCGGCTCAAGCGCATCTCGCTCTCTCACGATCCTTCGCCATCCACGAACGTCCCGGGTTACCTTGACCTGGCGGAAAGGGCGGTGACTGGCGGCCCGCAAAGACAGCACCGCTGGTGGTTCGTCGGGCATTACGACGCTATCCGCCACACAGCCGACCGGCTGGCCTACGAGTTCGAGGGAACGGGATTGAAGGTCGAAACCGCTCCGACGCAATTGAAGCCACCGCGCGGCCAGGTCGCACCGAAACCGACGCGCGCGGCAAAAATGTTCGCCGAGCTGGCAACCAAAAACCTCCCCGAGCTGTGCGAAAAAGTTCCGCCGTTCGCCGAGCTTCAAAACCTGGTCGCGCTGGGAGTCGCGGCGGCGCTGGTGCGGCGGCAGTCCGACGTGCCGCCAGGCGTCGGCCCGGTGGCAGGCGGCCGCGATGAACCAGCCGAGGAAAGCACGGAAGAAAATCGTTGGCGTCCCACGCATTTTCTCGATGAAGCCGAGTGCCCGATCGCCGGTTTTGAAACGCCCAAGCAAACGCCCGCCCTGGCCAACGCCCGGTTCGTCAAAGATCGATTCTGGATGTTCTCGGTCAGTGGCGGCGTCGAAATCAATCCTCGATTGCTGATCGACGAAGAGCATCTCAAGCCGGCGGCGGGCGAAAAACTGGCCGCGGCTCGCGACAAAAGCAAGCCGCCAAAAGACGAGGCCCGCTGGTGGTGGGATTGAACCGCTATTGCGATCGGCCGATGAAGGCGTGGTTCTCTGTGTCCTCGGCGCCTCTGTGTTTCAAATCTTCTTGTCCTCAATTTTCGTGTTGATTTTTTGAACCACGGATTTCCCAGCGCGGCCGAAGGCCGCAACCAAGCGATCAAAAAGACAAATGACCGCGGATTTCGCGGATACGCGCGGATGTGCAAATTGACCCTCGTCGTGTTTATCGGCGCGTATCCGCGAAATCCGCGGTTCTTCATTCCATTCACCGCCCTAAAAATCTTCGTGGCACGCAAAGGTATTACAGGGTAGTAGTACGGAGAGATCACTACGACGGTGGTGAACTGGCCCATCCGTGTCGTCCGTGCAATCCGTGGTGTGCGTCGTGAAAGGTTTGGAGTTTCCGTGGGTGCAATTCCCACCCGGTGTCTGGTCGTATCAACCGGAAGCAGCCCTGAGTGTCGGTGGAGGTAACGAAACCGTAGAAAGCCTTGGGTGAAAAGGATCGT
>DATGKC010000440.1:0-16357 GCA_035294845.1 Planctomycetaceae bacterium
GCCGAGCTGTTTGTCGACGATCAACCGCACCCGTTCTGTGCGCGCACGAATCTGCGGCGCGTGCTTCGCTCGGCCGCCGCCAAGGGATACGTATTCAACGTGGGGATGGAGCCGGAATTCTTTCTCGTGACGCGCCATGACGACGGGTCGATCGCGCCGTGGAACCCGGACGGGGCCGATTCGCTGGCCAAGCCCTGCTATGACTTCCGTTCGATGGCGCCGGCGATCGGCTTTCTGCAGGACCTGACCAGCTCGCTCAACGCGCTGGGCTGGGGCGTCTACCAGGCCGATCACGAAGACGCCAACGGTCAGTACGAAGTGAATTTCAAGTACGCCGATGCGCTGACGACGGCCGACCGCGTGACGTTCTTCAAAATGACGACCGCACAAATCGCCAAAAAGTACGGCGCGATCGCCACCCACATGCCCAAGCCGTTTTCCGATCGCACGGGAAGCGGCTTGCATGCGCATTTTCACGTGGCCGACGCGCGCACCGGCGAAAACCTGTTTCTGAGCGAAGCCGACAGCAAGGGCTTGGGGCTCTCTCCGTTCGCCTATCATTTTCTGGGCGGCGTGATCCAGCACGCGCGCGCCTTGTGCGCGGTCACCAGCCCCACGGTCAATTGCTATAAACGCCTGCAACTCGGCCGCGGACTTCTTTCGACCCGCTCGGGCTTCACCTGGGTTCCCGCGTTTGCCAGTTATGGCGACAACAACCGCACGCAGATGATTCGCGTCGCGGGACCCGGTCATTGTGAAGACCGCACGGTTTCGTCCGGGTGCAATCCGTATTTGGCCCTGGCCGCCTATCTGGCAGCGGGACTCGATGGCGTCGAGAATCAGCTCAATCCGGGGCCGGCCAATCTGGGAAATCTGTATGAGTTGTCGCTGGCACAAATCGCCGAGCGCGGCATCAAGACACTGCCCCAATCGCTTGCCGAGGCGCTCCACGAATTGAAAGGCGATGCGGTGGTGCGTTCGGGAATGGGGGCGATCGCCGACGAATTCATCGAGCTCAAGACCCGCGAATGGGAATCGTACGACCGGGTCGTCACTCCCTGGGAAGTGAATCAGTATCTCACGTTCTTTTGATCGTGCTCATCGTGAGCACTCGTTCATCGCGTCATTTTCCGGAGTTTCGTTGATGTCGTTTCAGATTCCTTGTCCCAATTGCGGCGTGCGGCCGGTTTGGGAATTTCACTACGGCGGGCCGTCTCGCAAGAGGCCGGAAGGCGACGTCACAAGCCGTGAGTGGGCCGAGTTTCTCTACAATCGCCCCAACACGTGCGGCGAACAGACGGAATGGTGGTACCACCGATCGGCGTGCAAATCGTGGTTTCTTGCCCGCCGCGACACTCGAACGAATCAGGTGTTCGAAACCCGGCCCTTCGCGCCGCAGGAGGCGGTGGGTGGCTGATTCTCCGGTTGCGGCATCCCAAGAAGCGTGTGAGTTTGAGTTCGACGGGAAAGCTATCACGGCTCAGGCCGGCCAGACGTTGGCCGGCGCTCTGCACGAGGCCGGCCAGCACGTGGTCTCGCGCAGCTTCAAATACCATCGCCCGCGGGGCCTGTTCTGCTGCACGGGGCGGTGCCCCAACTGCCTGTGCACCGTCAATGGCACGCCCAACGTTCGCATCTGCACCGTGCCTGCCGAGCCGGGCATGGTCGTCCGGTCGCAGAATGCCTGGCCTTCGGTGAACTTTGACTTCTTGTCGATCTTCGATCGGCTGCACCGTTTCATGCCGGTCGGCTTTTACTACAAGATGATGTACAAGCCGCGATGGATGTGGCCCATCTGGGAAAAGTTCATTCGCCGCATCGCCGGACTGGGAAGCGTCGATCGCCGGCAGGGCGCTGACGGCACGTACGACAAGCTCAATTTATTCTGCGACGTGGCCGTCGTTGGCGGAGGCTGGGCCGGCATGCATGCCGCACTGGATGCTGCCCAGGCGGGATTCGCCGTGACTCTGATCGACGACCAGCCGCTGCTCGGGGGACACCTGCGCTTCGATCCAGACCTCGCCGACAGCCGGCTTGCAGATGTCGTTCGCCAGGTGCAAGAGCATCCTGGGATTCAAGTCTGGGATTCGGCGACGGTCTTCGGCCTTTACGAAGGCAACTACCTGGGGATTCAACGGGCCAATCGCATGATCCGCCTGCGCGCGGCCGAAGTGGTGGTCGCAACCGGAGGCTGGGAGCGCCCGCTCGTTTTCGAAAACAACGATCTGCCGGGCGTTCTGCTGGCCAGTGCTGCGCAGAGGCTGTTGCACCTCGATCGCTGCCGCTTCGAAGGAACGGCCGTCGTCGTCACCGACAACTCGCAGGGCTACCGGGTGGCAGGTCAACTGGCCCGCGCCGGCACGACGGTCGGGGCCATCGTAGACGTGCGCGAAAACTCTCCCGACAAAATTGAGGAAATTCCCGTCCGCCGCGGTCAGACGATTTTTGCAGCGCGGGGAACAAAGCACGTTACCGCGGCCGTGATCGCCCCCGTCTCGGGCGATGCGCACGCCACGCTTTCGTGCCGCTGGCTCATCCAGGCCGTCGGCTTCACTCCCGCCAGCTCGCTTTTGCACCAGAACGGCTGCAAGTTCAAGTACGATCCACTGGCCGATCACGCGATCGTGACGGCGCACGGCCGCGGCACGCACTCGGCCGGCGCGGTCAATGGCATTCACGATCGCGACGGGACCGCGCTCGACGGGCGCCGGGCCGGGTTGGCTGCGGTAGAAGCGCTTCGACCGCACGACGCAGCGCTTGCCGCCCGGCGCGACGAATTGAAGGCCAAGATGGGGGCGATTCCTCTACGCGAGAGCGCGGCGGCCCACTACGCATCAGGCTCGCCAGCCAAGAAAAAATTTGTCTGTTTGTGCGAAGACGTGACCGAGAAAGACATTTGCGACGCGGTCGCCGAAGGCTATTCCAACATCGAAACGCTGAAGCGTTTTTCAACGGTCTCCATGGGGCCCTGCCAGGGGAAGATGTGCCAGTCGTCGTCGATCGCACTCTGCGCGCGGGCAAACGGCAAGAGCATTGAAGAGACGGGCGTGACGACGTCCCGTCCGCCCGAGCAGCCTCTATCGCTGGGAGTGCTCGCCGGGCGGGGATTGCACTTTTCGCTCGTACGGCGCACCCCGATGCACGATTGGCACGTAAGCGCCGGAGCGAAAATGATGGACGCGGGCAACTGGAAACGCCCCGAAACTTACTCCACCCCCGAAGACGAATATGATTCGGTCCGCAGCCGCGTTGGCCTCATCGATGTTTCTACCCTCGGCAAGATCGAGCTGCGCGGAAGCGACGTGGTCCCCTTCCTGGAATTCCTTTATCCCAATCGTTTCCAGAACCTCAACGTGGGGCGCGTCCGCTACGGCGTGATTTGCGACGATGCGGGAATTCTGCTCGACGATGGCACGATCGCGCGACTGGAAGAGAAGCGATTTTTCCTGACGACGACGACCGGCAACGCCGACGCCATCGACAGTTGGTTCCGGTCGTGGCTGGCGGGGCGGCCGCAGCTCGACGTGCAGTTGACGAACGTTTCCGGAAGTTACGCGGCGATGAACCTGGCCGGTCCAAACAGCCGCCAGGTCCTTGCCAAACTGACCGACGCCGATGTTTCGAGCGCCGCGCTTCCGTACCTGGCTGCCGGCCAGCTCAAAATCGCCAACGTGGACGCCGTCGTCCTGCGCGTAGGTTTCGTGGGCGAGTTGGGCTATGAAATTCACGTCCCCAGCCAGTACGGCTTGCACGTCTGGGAGGCGATCGTCGAAGCCGGCAAAGAGTTCGGACTCGCGCCGTTCGGCATCGCGGCGCAGCGGCTGTTGCGGCTGGAGAAAAAGCACCTGATTCCGGGAGTCGATACCGACGCCTTGTCGAATCCGCTGGAAGCCGACCTTCCCTGGATCGTCAAGCTCGACAAGCCCGACTTTGTAGGGCGGCGGTCTTTGGCGCAGGCGGGCGAGCGCGGTCTGCGCAACCGGCTGGTGGGGTTTCGCATCGTGGGCGAAACCGTGCCGCAGCCGCCGGCCTTGGTGATCCACAATGGAAAACTGGGAGGACGCGTGACATCGTGCGAATTCTCGCCTGCCGCGGGTTGCGCGGTGGGCCTCGCCTGGGTCCCGGCCGAACAGTCGAAGAATGGCGACAAAATCGAGATACACGTCGATGGCCGGGTGGTGACGGCGATTGTCCAGGACGAACCCTTCTACGACCCTCAGGGCCACAGGCTTAAAAGCTAATTGGCTGGTGATTGAGAAAGCAGAAACACCGATGCCGCTGTCCACACCGCCTATCGCCCAAGGTCCTCTCGCCGAGTGGCACCATCGCCATGGCGCGCACGTTGAACTGCGCGACGGCTGGCTCGTCGCCACGCGATATCCGCATGACGCCGGCCTGAGAGGAAACGTGCTGGCCGACTTCGCCCATCGCCCTACGTTCGAAATCAACGGCGCTAGCGTCGCCGAGACGCTCGGCGCGCTGTGCGGAAGCGACGTCGCGCTGCGGGCCATCATGAGTGAAGGCGGGTTTGACGTTTATCGGCTGACGCCCGCGCGGGCCATCGTGTTCGGCAAGACGCCCGCCGAAATTCAGGGCGCCCTCGATGTCACTGGAGGCTGGGTTTCGCTGGCGCTCATCGGCCAGAATGCTGAAAGCATCTTGAATAAAGTCACTGCAGTCGATCTGCGCGAGCGAACCCTGCCGGTCGGCGGATGCTGCCAGGGGCCGATCTTCGGAGTCAACACGCTCTTCGGCCGGTTCGCCGAGCGGTTCGAGCTGCACGTTTGCGGCGACTCGGCCGAGTTCCTGTGGGAAGTGCTGCTGGACGCGGGGGCGGAATTCGGCCTGAAACCGGCAGGCGTCGATTTTGCACGGTAGTTCCGAAAGGCGACGTGGCCTCATGTCGGTTGAAAAAATGTGGCGGCAGCACGAGCTCAAGGACCGCTACGACGTGGTCGTGATCGGCGGGGGCGTGCATGGCCTGGCGACCGCGTACTATCTCACGAAGATGGGCGTCCGCGACGTGGCGGTGCTCGAGGCCAAATATATCGGGTTTGGCGGGTCGGGGCGCAACACGGCCATCGTCCGCTCGAATTATCGCACGCCCGAGGGAATTGTTTTCTACGACAAGTCGGTCAAACTTTACGAGCAGCTTGCCGCCGACCTCGACTTTAACGTGATGTTCTCCCAGCACGGCCACCTGACGCTCGCGCATAACGAGCGCGGCGTGACGGGCCTGACGGAACGGGCGCTCACAAACCAGTTGATGGGCGTCAATTCGCGCGTCATACTGCCTGACGAAATTCAACAGATCGTCCCCGATCTCAACGTCTTCGGACATTGCCGTTTTCCCATCATGGCGGCTCTCTATCATCCTCCCGGGGGAATCATCCGCCATGACGCGGTCGTGTGGGCTTACGCCCGCGGCGTCGATCGGGGGGGAGGGCACGTCCATCAGCAGACTGAAGTCACAGGCATCGAGGTTCACCAGGGGAAGGTCGAGGGGGTCGTCACGAACCGCGGCCGGATTAAAACCGGGACCGTTGTCAATGCCACCGCCGGTTACGCCGGCATCATCAGCCGCATGGCGGGCCTCGAAATTCCGATCGAGACCCATCCCCTGCAAGCCTGCGTCACCGAGCCGCTCAAGCCGTTTTTGAATTCGGTGATCGTCTCAGCGACGCTGCACGTCTATGTTTCGCAAACCGATCGCGGCGAGCTCGTGCTGGGCGCCGAGGTCGACGACTACGCCAGTTATTCGCTCCGCGGGACGCTGCACTTTTTGGAGGGGGCGGCCCTGCATTTGTTGGAGTTATTTCCCTTTCTGGCCAATGTCAAAGTCTTGCGGCAATGGGGCGGCCTTTGCGACATGACTCCCGACTACTCTCCGATCATGGGAGACACTCCGGACGTTGGCGGATTTCTAATGACGGTGGGTTGGGGGACGTACGGCTTTAAGGCCGGCCCTGCTTCCGGTCACTTGCTGGCCGAGCGCATCACCACGGGAAAAACGCCCGAGTTGCTGGCGCCTTTTTCGATCACGCGATTCTACGAAGATCGGCTGGTAGGCGAGAAAGCGGCTGCATCGGTTTCGCACTGAGGTAATCGCATGAATGACGACCCACGGATCCCCGCGATTGACGGCGACCCGGCATTGCCGCGCGGCGGCGAAACGCTGATTTCCGGCGCCTCCGTAGCGGCCGAAGAGCGAGCCTATCTGGCTGAGCACGCCCTCAAAAAGCCCTTGCGAGTGCTCGACATCTGGGCCTTGGGCGTGGGCGTCGTGATCACCGGCGAGTACTTTGGCTGGAATTCGGCCCTCAAGGACAATGGCCCCGTGGCGGTGCTCGTGGCATCGCTCGTCGTGTGCCTTTTGTATCTGACGTGGGTGCTGGCGCTGTCCGAGCTGTCGGTGGCCATGCCGTTCGCCGGAGGGCCGCTGGCCTACGGCCGGCGCGCGGTCGGCCCGGCGCTGGGATTTTTGATGGGGTGGTCGATGTTTCTGGAATGTCAGTTTGCCACGATCGCCACGGCCCTGGCGACCGGAGGCTACATCGCCTTTCTCGTGAATCCTGAAAATCCCAGCAATGCCGTGATCGTCGCTGCCGCGCTCGTTACGGTGCTGATTTTTTTCTTGCTGCAGGTTTGGGGCGTCAAGGAACAATCAACCGCCATGGTTTTCATGACTTACGGCGCCATTCTCGGCCTCGTCATCTTCTGGTGCCTGGCCTCGACCAACTTCCGCTGGGATCGAATTTGGACGAATCCGCTGTTGCCGCCCGACAAAGGCTGGCGCGCGGTGCTCGATGCGGTCCCTTTCGCGCTGTGGTGGCTGGTCATTATCGAAACGGTGGCTCTCGCGGCTGAAGAAGCGCACGAGCCGCACCGCACCATCCCCCGCGGCCTGGTCTGGGCGCAGCTCACATTGATCGCGCTTGTGGGCCTCACGTGGCTCTTCGCCTGCGGCGCGGTCGAAGATTGGCAGTCGTTGGCCGTCGCCCCCGACGGATCTCCGATCAGCTACCCGCTCGCAAAAGTCGTGGCCGGCGCTCCCGCCAGCCGGTCTCCCGCAGCCGTCTACGGATTTGGAGTGATTGCGATCTTCGGAATGATCGCCAGTTATCACGGGATGATCTACGGCACAAGCCGCCAGGCATTCGCCCTGGGCCGCTCGGGCTATTTGCCTACGTTTTTGGGCTCGGTGCATGCCGAGCGCAGGACGCCAGGACCCGCGCTGGCCTTGTGCAGCCTGATCACTGCGGGTTTCATCATCGCCAATCTGTGGTTTCCGAAGGCCATCGAGCTGGCGCTTTTGGTTTCGACGCTGACGGCGCTGATCTGGTACGTGCTGGCCATGTGGTGCTTGTTCGTCCTGCGCCGCCGCGAGCCGGAGTTGTTTTCCAAATACCGCGCGCCGTTGGTCGTCGTGCTGCCAGTTTCCGTCGTCGTGCTTTCGGTGTTCGCCGCCTGGATGTATGGCGGCAGCAATACGCAGGTTTTGCCGGTGACGGCCGGGCTCTATGTCTTGGGATTCGGCTACTATCTCTGCTGGTCGCGGTTCCGGATTCAGACGGCGGCGCCCGAAGAGCTGACGGCCCGGTTGAAGCTCTGACGGCACATGGTCAAATTGCGAGCAAAATGTCATGAAATCCGAAGACGGCATCCATTCGCCGCGACCAATTCTTGTGAGGCTGCTCGAGGCGGCGGCCTCCACCGTGCTGCTGGCGGTGCTGGTCTCTTTGGGCTGGATGATCATTGCGTCGTATCGGCCGGAATGGGGTCGCCTGGCAAGCCTCGAGACCGAGGTCGCCGCCATCGTCGGGCTTATGCTCTTGGCGCTGGTGCTGGTGAGCGCCGTGGCCCTTTTGCACACGCGCAAGTAAAGCGAATGCGGCTTTGCGTGGCCATTCTCGTTCCGCCATACTGGCCCGCGTGACTGGACGCAATTGTTTTCTGATCGCTGGGGGAGGAACCGGGGGGCATTTAACCCCGGGGCTGGCCGTCGCCGCCGAGCTTCTCAAATCCGATCCCGATTGCCGCATCGTTTTTGCGGGCGCCGATCGCCCATTGGAACACAGTCTAGTGCTCGCCGCGGGGTATGAGCGCCATGCGCTTCCCAGCGAACCGCTTGCTTTACTGCGCCGTCGCCCGCTGCGGTTTGTGTACCGCAATTGGAAGGCCTTGCGGATGGCCGCCGCTCTGATTGCCGCCGAGCAGCCGCGCGCGGTGATCGGCCTGGGGGCCTTTGCCAGCGTTCCCGTGGTTTGGGCGGCATCACGGCGCCGCATTCCCACGCTGATTCTCGAACAGAACGTGATTCCCGGTCGCGCGACGCGGTTTTTGTCGCGACGCGTCGACGCGGTCTGCACGGCGTTCGACGCGACCGCGGCTGCGCTCAAACGCGGTTCACATGTCATTGTCACCGGGAATCCAGTGCGGCGTGAGATTGCCGGTCTGTTTGCACAAGGCACGCGAGAGCTTCCGGCCGCTCCGCCGACGCTGCTCGTCCTGGGAGGAAGCCAAGGCGCCCAGTCGCTTAACGACGCCGTTTTGGCCATGTTCTCGCAATACTTGCCGCAATTGACCGGCTGGCGCGTCGTCCATCAGACGGGCGCCGCTCAATGCGACGAGTTGGCGCGCTCGTATGCCCAGATGGGCCTCACGCACGTCGTCAAGCCCTTTTTCGACGACCTGGCAAGCTGGTACGCCAAAGCCACGCTGGCCATTTCGCGCGCCGGCGCGACCACGCTGGCCGAGCTGGCCTGCGCCGGGTGCCCGGCCGTGCTGGTTCCTTATCCTCATGCGGCAGACCATCATCAGCTTTTGAACGCCCGCCACTTTGAAGCGGCTGGGGCAGCAACGGTCATCGAGCACGGCGACACGGCCTCGGCAACGGCCTCCCGATTGGCCGAGCATGTCGACCGGCTGACCCAAAGCACTGCTCTTCGCGCCGAAATGCGGGGCGCGATGCTCCGCCAGGCGCGACCCGACGCCGTGCGAAACGTGCTGGCAGCGTTGCAATCGTTGGCGCCGGGTCTTATGAGATAAAGCTGACTTAAGGAGCTTTCCATTCCGCAGCCGGACGATCTGCTTTTGATCACGGGGGCCACGGGCCTGGTCGGCAGCCACGTCGCGCAGCGCGCCAGCCAACTCGGGATCAAAACGCGAGCGCTGGTTCGCGCCGGCAGCGACACGCGCCTTCTCGACCAGTGGGGCGTCGAGAAGGCTGACGGCGAGTTGACCGATCCCGCCTCTCTCGCGCCCGCGGTTGCCGGCGCCGCGCTGGTCGTGCACTGTGCCGCCAAGGTGGGCGATTGGGGGCCGGTCGACGAATATCGCTCGGTCAACGTGCGGGGGCTCGAGCACCTCTTGAACGCTCTGCAAGCGGACGGGTCGCTGCGTCATTTCGTCCATGTTAGCTCGCTCGGCGTTTACGAGGGCCGCGACCATCACGGCACCGACGAAACGGTCGAGCCGAGCTCGGCCGGCATCGACGGCTATACCCTGAGCAAGGTCGAGGCTGAAAAACTGGTTCTGCGCCACTACCGAGATTCGAAACTCCCCGCGACCATCATTCGTCCCGGTTTCATTTATGGGCCGCGGGACAGAACCGTGCTTCCCAAATTGCTGGGGCGGCTCAAGTTGGGGCAAGTGAAGTACTTCGGGTCCGGGGAACAATTGATGAACAACACGTTCGTGGGCAATCTGGTCGAGGCGATTTTCGACGCGCTCGATAAGCCCGGGACGATCGGTGAAGTCTTCAACGTCACCGATGGCGATCCGGTGAGCAAGCGCGACTTCATCTCGACGGTGGCGCTCCTCGCGGGATACCAGGTGCCGCAGGCCGCGGTGCCTTTGGGCCTGGCCCGCTTTCTGACGTCCGCCAGCGAGAAATTGTACCATGCCCTGGGAAAGAAGGAGGCGCCGCTGCTCTCGAACGCGCGGTTCAAGTTCCTAGGGCTGCACCTCGATTTTAACATTGACAAAGCTCGCCGTGAGCTCGGCTACCAGCCCCGCGTTAGCTTCCGCCAGGGAATGCAACAGACAATCGACTGGTTCCGGCGCGAAGGAAAGCTCTGAGTATCGCCGGGGCAACAATGCCCGGCTCGAGGCGCCCAGGCTTATAGCCTGACTTCGCTGCCGCGAAGTTTGGCGCGGGCGCGGCTCAAAGCCGGGCCGATCGAATTCTCGGGTACGCCCAGGCCGTCGCTGATTTCGCGGTAGCTGCGGCCTTCGATGTGATACTGACGCACGATTTTCGCCTCCATGTCCGGGAGGCCGGCCAGCATCTTCTGCACTTCGTCGCGGTCGTCGATGCGTTGCACTTCGTGGCGATCGTTTCCCGCCATGTCGAGCGTGGCCTGATGGGCATTGACGTGGCCCAGGGCCTCGGCCATGCGGCGGCGGGCCATTTCGCGAACAATCACGCGCCGTGCCACGACTGTCAGATAGGTGGCCAGCGAGCACTCGCCGCGGAAAGATTTGAGGACGTTGAAGTTGTGGTCGAGCAACGCCAGAAAGACTTCGGCGCACAAGTCGTCGACATCTTCTGGGTTCAGCCGCACACTGCGCGCATGAGCCGTATGGTGAACCACGTGGATAAACAAACCCAGAAAGCGGTCCACAAGGTCCTGCCAACTGGCTTGATCGCCCGCGAGGCACCGATTCAGCAATTCGCGATCAATTTCGGTGAGTGCCACAACTCGTTCCGGTATTGAGACTCCGCAGGATTCGCCTTTTGCTTGCCGGCTCTAATCTATTCTATGCGGTTCCTTATTTTAGGCAAGATGAGTCGTTGCTTCGATCGGGGGGTTCCCGATAGGATGCACTTCAATTCTCAGCGAAATCGGCGGTTCGCCAGGCGCCGCGTCGCCGCCTCAAACGCGCACAAATCCAGCTTCCGACTGGCTGTCGTCCTTCAATTGCACCTCGTCGTCGGGGGGCTCGTCGCCGTTGACGTCTGGGGGTTTGTGGGCTTCGGCTTGCTCTGGGAAAGCCAGCGGGTAGGCGTCGGAATCGGCTTGAGGCAAATGGTTCGGAGCAGCCGACGGCGGCGCAGCCGGTATGCGGGGAACGTTCTGTTGCAGACGATCGATCTGCTTCGTGACCAATTCGTCCAGGCGAAATGTGAAGAAAACGTCGGCGACCGCCACCTCGTCGCCGGTGTTCAATTCGGCCTCGATAACCCGCTGCGTGTTCACTCGGACGCCGTTCATGCTCCCTAAGTCACGCAGTAGGAAGCGGTTCCCGCATTGAACAATGCAGCAATGCCGCCGCGAAACCTTCGAGCTGGTTTGCAGCGAAATGTCGCAATCCTGGTTCCGACCGATCAGCATGATCGGCTTGTCCAGAGCAATGGGCGATCCGCCCTCCGTGGGGACCAGGCTAGCTGCCATGTACGACTCCCGAATTGTTCGGATGGGCCCGCACCCTTCCCATCTATCATAAACATCGGCTGGCCGGGATGGAAAACAATTTCGGCCTCTGTCATAAAAAAGGGGGAAATTCCCTGGGGAGCGGGGTTTGGCGCCAGGTTGTCGCGAATCATCCCCAATGACGAGAATATTTCCCCCTTTCAGCGCAACCCGCCGGCTCCGGTTATTATGATGGCTGATCGGCGCTATCGTCGTTCCGCCCCAAAACCTCCCCTCGAAAGGAGTTCCCAAATGCATTCATTCCGCATCGCCGCGGTCAGCATGAACGGTCGTCTGGGCCAACCCGGAGAAATTCTGGAAGAAATCGAAAGTTGGACCGGAAAGGCCGTCCACGCAGGAGCGCAACTCGTGCTATTTCCCGAGCTGGTGGTCCACGGGCATTGCACTCCGAACACCTGGGACATCGCCGAACCCATCCCCGAAGGCCCGGCCACCAGACGACTGTGCGAGATCGCCGCCAGACATAAAATCGTGCTTTCGGCGGGGATGAGCGAAAAGGAGCACGACATCGTCTTCAATGCGCAAGTGCTCGTCGGGCCGAAAGGTTTCATCGGAAAGCAGCGCAAAATCCATCTTTCGCGCGATGAAGTCTTGATCTACAAGGGAGGCCGCGAGCTCCCCGTATTCGACATGGGCTTGTGCAAAATCGGGACCGTCATCTGCTATGACAATTCGTTTCCGGAGCCGGCCCGAATCCTGGCATTGCGCGGGGCGGAAGTGCTGCTGATGCCGCACGCCGCGCGCCACAAAACTTGGGACGACTCGGCCGATTCCGAGCGCCAGGCGCGGGCCTACGCTTCGCATTACTATCGCACGATGATGCCTTGCCGCGCGAGAGAAAACGCCTGCTTTGCCGTGGCTGCCGATCAGGTCGGGCGTGCCGGATACGTCGAACGCTATCCGCGCGAAAGCCCCGCCCAGCCGCATCATCCGGGCGGCGCGTTTGCGTGCGACCCTCACGGGCAAATTATCGAGGTGACTCAGGACGAGCGCATCGCTGAGGAAATGATCGTGGCCGATCTTGACGTTTCCGCCTTGCACGCGGCCCGCAGCGATCCGAATTTCACGCTCCGCACCCGCCGGCCGGAACTTTTCGGCGAGCTCGTCAAAGAGCAGGTATCGTGGTGAACGGCAATCCGCCTTGAGTTGAGCGCGGGGCGACCTCGCCGCACGGCTCGACAACTCAACATCCCACGATTTTGTGCCGCGCGGGCTTAATTTCGGTCGAGAGCACGATTAGAATCGAAGAGAACGAAATCGACGTCGCTGTTTCACCATTCGAGAAGGACGCTAATTCATGAGATTGAAAAAACAGTCTCCGATCGCCGTGATCGCTGCTGTTATGGCGTCGGTCGGCCTGACTCTTGCCGATCGGCGCGCCGCAACGGCCGACGAGCCTGCCGCCATTCGATCGCAGGCGGTCGTAAACTTGACGTTCGACGAGGCGTCAGGCGATGCGCTGGATTCGGCAGCGGCTGGCGCGGCCAAAGACAACGGGGGCTTGCAGAATGGCGCTGTGCGCATGAAGAGCCCATTCTGGGGCCAATCGGGCAAGCAGGCCATCGTTCTGGACGCCGGCGCCAAGCAGTTCGTGCAAGTGGCCGATAGTCCCGATGTCGATCGGCCCGAGGCGGTTTCCGTCAGTCTGCTCTTCGTGAATTTGATTCCCAACGGCACGGCCGGCGGCTTTCACGGCATCGTTGCCAAGCGCGACGAGGCCAAGCAGATCACGAACTACGGCATCAATTATGCCGCGAATCTCGACACGCTTCAGGCGTACGTCAACGACGGCGGCGGTTACAAAGTGGCGACATTCAGCCTGGGCGGTGCCGTGGGCTATCGCCGCCCGGTGTTCATCACGGCGGTCTTTCAGGTCGGCGACGCCCCGGCACCCGACGCCGATGAAGACAAAGACGACGTTTTAATTCGCCTCTATGCCAACGGCCAGCCCGTGAAGCCCAAGGGGTCGATCGGCGGAACGGTCGCGGACAACGACGTCTGGCTGACGGACGTAAAAGTCGCCAACCTGCTCAACGATACGCCGCTCACGCTGGGGGCCAGCAGCCCAACCACCGAATTTGCGAGCTGCGTGATCGACGAGTTCTCGCTGTTTCCCAGGGCGCTGACCAACGATGAGGTTGTGAAACTGTTTGCGGAAGTCGCGGGCCCCGATGCGCTGGCGCACGTTGCCGACGAGGCCAAGCCGGTCGCGGCCGGGCCCGAAATCGCCAATTTGTCATTGATGGGGCTCACGCGCGGGCAGACGACGGTGCTTTCGATCAGCGGCACGAATCTGCTTCCTGACCCGGTCGTGGTCTCGTCGGCCGCAATTGAAAAACAAGTGCTGCGTCCCGGGGCGACCGCGGAAAAAATCGAAGTCGAGCTCACCGTCCCGGCCACGGCCTCGGCCGGACATTTTCCGCTGCGCGTCCAGACTTCTCGGGGCATCAGCGGCGCATTGACCGTCGCCGTCGATTCGCTCCCGCAGATTCCGTTTGTTGAAAGCTCTCCCGAAAAGCCGATCGCCCTTCCCGTGGCCATTTCGGGGACGATGACCGGCCAACAGCAGGTGAAAGTGTACATCGCCGGCAAAGCCGGACAGCACCTTGTCGCCGACCTGGAATGTAAGCGCCTGGGATCGGCTATGGAACCTGTGCTCGAATTGCGAAATCCGCGCGGAGCGCCGCTCAGCATCGCCTGGGGCCGTCCGCGATATGGCGGCGATACGCGAATCGTCGCCGATCTGTTCGCCGACGGCGTTCACAGCATCGAGTTGCATGATTTGGCTTACAAAGCGCCGGGTCAAAACAGCTTTCGTTTGAAAATCGGCGATTTGAAAATCATCGACACCACCTTTCCGCCGGCCGTTCCCGCCGGCGCGACGCAGTCGGTTTCCGCGATCGGTCCGGGAATCGACGCAGCGGCGACGCTGACTGTCGACATGCAGAACAAGATTCCCGGGCTGGTCCAGGCGCTGGGCTTGCCTCCGGAGACCGGGGCCGTCGGGCCCGCCCCCACCGTGGTCTCCAGCGGGGCCGTCGAGCTGATCGAAGAACCGCAATCAGAGGGCAAGCTGCAATCGATCGAAGCCCAATTCCCCGAAAAGGCCCACATTCCGGTTGTCGTCAACGGCCGCATCGCGAAGCCGGGCGAAACCGACCGGTATGTGCTCAACGTCAAGCCGGGTTTGACGCTGAATCTGTCGGTCGAAAGCTACGCTCTTCACTCGTCGCTCGACCCGCAAATCATCGTGCTCTCGCATCCGGAGGGGAGCTTGCTGGCGATCAGCGAAGAACGGCCGGCGCTCGATTTTCCCGTCCCCGCAAACACGTCGGCGATTCAGGTCGCTGTACGCGACATCAACCATCGCGGCGGCCCTGCGTTCGTCTATCGTTTGCGCGTCATACCCGCCAACCACGCCGATTTCTCATTGGCCCTCAGCGGCGAACGCCTCACCCTTCCCCGCGACGGAAGTGCCGTGATGCGCCTGGACGTCAAGCGGTCGAGCTATGATGGGCCGATCGCGCTGGCGCTGCAAGGCGCGCCCGATGTTGTCCTTTCGCCCGCCGAAATTCCCGCCGGCATCTCCAAGGCATTTGTCGTTCTCACCGCCAAGAGCGCAGAGACCGCGGCCGGCGCCTCGATCAAACATTTGCGGCTGGTGGGCACTTCGGTCGGCATTGATCCTCCGGTGGCGCGAGTCGCATTGGCCCCATTCGACTCGCGGCAGTCGCTGATCCCCGCCACTCGCTCGGATTTGCTGGCTGCGCTCACCGGTCAGGCATCTTTGGCCCTGGAATTGGGCACTCTTCCTCCGGTGTGGTTCCGGGGAGCCGACAATGAGATCCCTTTGACGTTGAAAGTCCAGAATGCCGAGCTGGCGAAGGACGCCGTGAGGCTGACGCTTCTGACAACAGAAGCCACGCGCACGCAGACCGACCCGACCGATCCCACGCAGCAGCGCAAGATCACGCTGCCGCTGCTTCGCAGCCTGCCCGAGCAAACGCTCTCGCCAGGTGAAAGCGCTGGCACGTTGCGAATCGCAGTCCCGCTGGAGGTCGTCGAAGGACAAATCGATTGCGTGGTTCGCGCCGATTTCATCCCGCACGCGTTTTCCGACAAAATCCTGGCAACGGTCTATTCCCTGCCGTTCCGTCTTCCGGTTCAAAACGCCGTCTCGATTGATCTGGCGGCGAAGAACCTCGCGCTGACGAGCAATGCACAGACGAAGTTTACCGGCGCGGTCAAGCGGACGATCCGGTTCACCGGTCCGGTCGATGTGTCGCTGGTCAACTTGCCCGCCGGGTATTCGGCGGCCAAGGTGACGGTTGCGCCCGACCAGGAGCAATTCGAAATCGTGGTCAGCGCGCCGGCCGTCACCGCCGCAGCCGACATTCCCAACGTTCAATTCCGCGTCGCCACGCCCGCTGGGAGCCTGCTGCAGCGCGATACGCCGGTTCCCGCAAAGGTCGCGCCTGCGTCGTAGCGCTAATATGACTTTTATGACGAAAGACTTTGCCGCGCGCGGCACCATGCACGGCGCTTGGTCGCCGGCGCGCCTCTTGACGCTGCTGGTCGTCTTGACAGCCGTCTCGTGCAAGGAAGACGCAAATAGCCGGAAAACCGGCGCCGACGAAGACGCCGGAGAGTCCGGCACGAAAGAAACAGGTCCTCCCGTTCTCTTCGATGCGCCCAAGTTCAAGCTCACCGACCAGGCTGGCGCCTCGTTCGGGTCCAGCGACCTGGCCGGCCGCGTGTGGGTCGCCAATTTCATGTTCACCCATTGCATGGCGACCTGTCCGCGGCAAACCGCCCGACTCGAAGAGCTGCAAAAGCACGCGCGCGGCTGGCCCGATTGGAATCGCCTGCGGCTTGTGAGCATCACCGTCGATCCCGCGCGCGACACGGTTTCGCGGCTCAAG
>DATGKC010000441.1:0-2153 GCA_035294845.1 Planctomycetaceae bacterium
GGCGCGGACCGTGTTCGAGCAGCGTCTGATGCTCGCGCTCGATGACTTCAAATCCGCCGATGCCGCTGCCGATATACACGCCTACGCGTTCGGCATCCTCGGGCGAGACTATGAGGCCCGAGTCCTTGAGGGCGAACTCCGCCGCCGCAATGGCGAACTGGATGAAGCGCCCCATCTTCTTGATTTCTTTTTTTTCGATATAGGCCGAAGGATCGAAGCCTTTCACCTCGCCTGCAATGCGGCAGGAAAAAGCGGTGGCATCGAACTGCGTGATGGGTCCGATGCCGCACTTGCCGGCCCGGATCGCTTCCCATGACGTTTCGGTCCCAATCCCAAGCGGCGTCAGCAAGCCGACGCCGGTGACTACCACTCTTCGACTCAAGACAAACTCCCTGTGAAAAGCGGCTATTTCTTACTGGTCTTGGATTCGATGTATTCGACGGCGTCCTTGACTGTGGTGATTTTTTCCGCGTCCTCATCGGGAATTTCGAGCTCGAAAGCCTCCTCGAAGGCCATGACCAGTTCCACGATGTCCAACGAGTCGGCGCCCAGGTCGTCAACGAACGACGCGTTGCTATCTACCTGACTCTCGTCTACGCCGAGTTGCTCGACAATAATCTGCTTAACCTTCTGCTCAACTGCCATGATTCCTCCTGGGATATGGTGCGAACGCGTTGATTTTAGCGATCTTTGCAGAGTTTCTGCAAGTAAAGGTTTGCTATATTCCGAATTCTCCATTTTGACACGAAATTACGGCTTCGGAAGGGCGAGTTTTGAGCATTTCCGTTCTTTATGCCGGCGCCCGCAGACGGCGCATTTTCGCTGATCGAGCAGGGTAAGCTCGATCCGGAGGCTTCGCTGATTTCAGAAACCCGTTCCCTAGTGCGGGCTGGGGTCGCAGTTCGGCCGGGCTACATTCCGGCGGTCCAAGGGTGAGCTTGCCGCCGCCTTGTCGAGCCTGCCCGACTTGCGCGCGGGTGCGGCGGTGGGTCGGGATACGAAATGTACGAAAACGTACCATAGTGGGGTACTGTGTCTATTGACACAGGTTTCTACTGGCTGTATCTTCGCGGAATGACGAAAAAGGTCTTAGCAGTCCTAGTAGTAGGGGCCGTGAACTCTTTTGCCGGGGTTGGCGGTCCCCCCCCGCAGCCGATGCCGGAACCGAGCGCTCTGCCCGAGCTGTTGATTGGCATGGCGGGAGTTGGCTGTCTGGCGTTCATCATGTATCGGAGGCGTCGCCGGGCCATCTCGTCGGGTTCCGAGCCGACGCGAACGGCTCCGATCCAGTCTAAGGGACAGGAAAAACAAGCTACGGCCGTTTAATTCGGCCGCCAGGCGTTCCTTATTCCTGTTGCGCGAACCAGCGGTTCGCCCGATGCCACAACCACGCCGGAATGACCATTGCTACGCCGACGCCGACGGCACAGGTACGGGGTGCGATTCCGAAATCGATGGCTGTGCCCACCATGTAGCCGCTGGCTGAAATGGCCAGCATAAGCAGGCCGAGTTCGGCGGAGAAGACTCTGCCGCGGAAACGATCTTCCGTGCATTGCTGCAGCAGCGTGGTGGAGAAGACCCAGTTGGCGGATCCGCCGGCGTGGGCCAGCGCGACTCCGCAGATGGCCAGCGGCAGGATACCCGAGAATCCCAACAGCACATAGCCGGCAAAGGCGCAGAGAAATCCGAATAGAATGCCGGTCCGCATGCGGGTCTGCCGGTTCTGCGCCCAGCGACCGCCGAGTAGCGGTCCCATGAGCGCACCCACTCCGCGGGCGCCCATCAGCAGGCTCATGCCGAGAACGGCGCCGCGCTGCACATCCGCGCCGGCGATCCGGACAGGGAAGACGCGCTGGCCGAGGATGGGCAGCAGGACCAGGTTGGCGCCCAGCAGGCCGCCGCCGAACTTCACGAAGACGGTGGACAGCAGGCGGCGATCGGCGCGGATGTAGCGCAGGCCTTCCAGGATTGGGGTGAAATCGAAAAGCTCACGAACATGGAACGGCGCGCGGCCGTGGGTGTGCGGCTCGGCGAAGCGCATGCGGCGGATGAACCAGGCCGAGCCCAGGAAGGACAGGGCGTTGAGCACGAACACCGCGTCGCGCCCGAAGAGGACGGCCGCGACACCTCCCAGCGATGCGCCCGCAGCCAGG